>JACMLK010000009.1 GCA_014379665.1 Saprospiraceae bacterium
AATGATGTGATGCCTTTGGTTGAAATGGCAGATGTATTGGGTTGGGATACAACAGTTATAGATGGAAGGGCAAATTATGCCACAAAGGACAGATTTGTCAAAGCCTGCGATGTGATGGTTGCAAAACCACAACAGGTACTCGGAAATATTGTCTATGATAGATATACCTTTTTTGCATTGATGACACACAATTATAATTATGACAAAGCAATGCTCTATGAACTATGCACACATCATGTACGATATATAGCGATGCTGGGGCCAAAAGAAAAAATGGAACGAATGATTTCGGAATTTGAAGATGAAAACAGACCGCTGACTACGGAACAGATTTCATGTATTTACAGTCCGGCGGGCCTTGATATCGGTGCGGAGACATCAGAAGAAATTGCGCTTGCCATTCTGGCTGAGATGAAAACATTTATGAGTAACAGACAAGGCAATCATTTGCGTTATAGGTTGGATGGTATACATGCGTAAACATGTATGTGTGAAAAGAACATGTTAGCTTAAAGTTTATGTTTTGGTCATGAAACATTAGTCTAAAGCTGTTGACCTGTCACTATGGATCAGTTGCAAAAGGATTATTATATGGCATATTAAACCTCAAACCCGAAGGGCTAACATTTGATCAACACCATACCTCCAAAGCGGTCAGAACATACAATTAAGATCTATGCCATAAAGTCTGTTTCTACCGGAAGTAGTCTGGTCAGCCGGATCAATATACATGTTTGTCAAACCAAAATCAGCTACCAGATGAATTCTGAAAATACAACTCTCACTTGCATTTACATCTATACCAGCTGATAATCTTACAGGGATATCAAATGAATTATAGTCATCGGTATTGTGTGTGAGTATATGAAAACCATCTTCCACGCTGTGAAAAATGTCCGTTGCACTAAATATATAAGAAGGAACAATCCCAATTCCAAATGATAATTTTGCATCTTTAAATATATAATGCTGCTGTCGGAAAATGAGTTGTAGCGGGATACTGATATTGTTTGTTCTGAACCGTTGTCGGTGGGTTGAATCCGCATTACCCACGGATTTCTCAACATCGATATTGATGATTCCGCAACCTCGTTGCTGGTAACCTAAGCCAACAGATATTCCAATATTTTTTTTGAAAAAATAATCTGTTTTTACATGAAAACCCAAACTTGGTTTAGTAAAAACATCATGGCCTTTCATACCTGGAAAGGAGGTCCATGAATTGTTGAATGCAAATCCGATCAGGAGTTTTTTGTCAAATTTGCTGATTTGATCCTTATTAAAATCTACTTTCCGGGGTGTTTGTCCCTGGAGTCCTATAGTTAAGGATAGAAGAAATAAAATTACTGTATTTTTCATTCTGATATTATTATTTACTTTCAAAATATTTTTAAAAATCTTTGCTTTATTATTCTGGGTTTATGTCATGTTTATGTCTGTTCATCAGGCCATAAATAACCGGTAATATCAACAATGTTAATATTGTGGCGGATATCAGACCTCCAATGACTACTACTGCCAGAGGTTTCTGTGTTTCGGAACCTATACCTGTAGACAATGCTGCAGGAAGTAATCCCAAACCTGCCATCAATGCAGTCATTACTACAGGACGCACTCTTGTCACGGCGCCATTTAGAATAGCATCCCACAATGGCATTTTTTCCGCTACATTCTTATTGAAAACCGAAGTTAATATAACGCCATTCTGCACACATACACCAAACAGCGCAATAAATCCGACACCAGCTGAAATGCTGAAATTAATACCTGTGAAATATAAAGCCAGGATACCACCAATCAGTGCAAAAGGGACATTTAACAAAACGATAGTGGCATCTTTTGCTGATTTGAACATGATAAATAACCAAAGAAATATCAAAAAAATTGAAATGGGTACGGCCACCTTCAGGCTGTTGGTAGCTCTGACCTGATTTTCAAATTCTCCGTTCCACGCAATTTTAAATCCTTTTGGAAGTTTGATCTGTTCTCCGACTTTTTTCTGTGCTTCTGCTATGGTGCTTCCAAGATCACGTCCTCTTACAGAAAATTTTATAGGTACAAATCTCTGATTGCCTTCCCGATAAAACAGGATTGGTCCTGTTTCCAATTCTATTTTTGCAATTTCACGTAATGGAATTCTTGTGCCTTCTTTTGAACTGGTTCCTGCGACACACGGCACCAAAAGTTTACCGATACTTTCAATGCTATTTCTGAATTCGTCGTCATATCTTACTCTGATATCAAATTTTCTTTCGCCTTCATACTTGGTGGTAGCTGCTTTACCTCCAATGGCAATTTCAATGATATCATTCGCATCAGCTACATTCACTCCATATCTGGCCATTTTCAAATAGTCCAGTTCAATCTGCAATTCGGGTTGACCTATTGATCTGAATATGCCTAAATCCTGAACTCCTTCAATGGTACTCATGATGGTCTTGATACTGTCGGCTTTCTGTTCGAGCAGAGAGATATCATCACCAAAAACTTTGATGGCCATTTCACCTTTTACACCGGACACCGCTTCCTGCACATTATCCGAAATCGGTTGGGAAAAGCCAAAGACAACCCCGCTAAAATTATTCTCCAGTTCTTGCTGCATCTTTTTTATCAGGTCATCTTTAGACAATTTTTGTGGCCATTCATCCTTTGGTAACAAATCGACAAAAAATTCAACATTAAAAAAGCCCGTTGGATCAGTACCATCATTTGGCCTGCCATTTTGAGAAATGACTCCTTTTACTTCCTTGTATTTGGTAAAGACAGATCTCATTTTCTCAGAAAGTAAATTTGCATCAGTAAATGCTATACTCTGAGGCATAGATGCCCTTACATAAATGGATCCTTCATTCAATTGAGGAAGGAATTCAGTACCTAAGCGTGTACCTATGAAAAGGCTGAAGATGAGTAATATTAATGAAAAGCCAATGCTCTTTTTAGGTTTGGATATGGCCCATTTTAGGGGAGTTACGTATATTTTTTCCATAAAATTTACCAATGGATTCTTTTTCTCCCTGACGTTTTTACTTAAGAGAATCCTGCATAGTACAGGGACTAGAGTCAGTGTAAATATGAGTGCACCAATTAGTGCAAACCCAATCGTATAGGCTAATGGTGAAAACATTTTACCTTCCACTTTCTGGAATGCAAAAATTGGAATCAGGGCGGTGATGATGATAAGTTTTGAAAAGAAAATGGGTTTACCCATCTCAATGGAAACTTTTTTGACCATACCCATTTTTGAGGCAAGATTAAATTTTTCTCTTCCCAATTCAAGTTGTTTGTGGGCCAGATATACAAAGAGCCCTTCGACCATCACCACGGCACCATCTACTATTATTCCGAAATCGATGGCCCCGATGGATAGAAGATTAGCAGACATTCCTTTCATTTTCATACAAATAAAAGCAAAAAGCAAGGCCAAAGGAATTATGATAGCGACAATGAGTGTTGTTCGCCAATCAGCCAGAAATATGGTGAGAATAAAAATTACGAGCAAAATACCCACCACCAGATTTTCCATCACGGTATGTGTGGTAAGGTCTACCAGGTTGGTTCTGTCGTAAAATACACTAATTTTTACATCTTCTGGTAGTTCCCTTTCATTGATATCTGTTATTTTTTCGTTCAATGATTTTAATACAGAACTGGGGTTTTCACCTTTTCGAAGCAAAACGATACCTTCCACCACATCGGGCTCACTATTTCTGCCCACTTTACCAAGTCTGGGTTTGAAGCTTTCCTTCACTTTGGCTACATCTTTTATGAGAATCGGTACCCCGTGTCGAACATCAAGTATAATGTTTTCAATATCATTGATGGATTTCACCATACCGATTCCTCTGACTACATATGCCTGCTGTCCTTTATTCACTACATCTCCCCCTACATTTGCATTATTTTCTTTTAAAGCTGTAAACACATCTTTGGCAACAAATTCGTATTCGTTCAGCTTAAGAGGATTTAAAGTGACTTCATAAGTCTTTGCTTCACCTCCGAAACTAATGACATCTGCGATGCCGGGTACAGATTTTATCCTTTTGTCAATGACCCAATCCTGAATTTCTTTTAGTTCTCTGACGGAACGGGTGTTGCTTGTCAGCGTGTATCTGTAAATTTCTCCGGTCGGACCGGATGGGGGTTGTATTTCTGCTTCTATATTTTCAGGCAGACTTACATTTCTCAATTGATTGGCTACTGATTGACGAGCAAAAAAATCATCAATACCATCATCAAATAGAATGGTAACCACAGATAGTCCGAACAATGAGACTGAACGTAAGTTACTTTTATAAGGCACTACATTCATTTCTGTCTCTATGGGTATAGTTACAAATTTTTCCATTTCTTCTGCACTTCTTCCCGGCCATTGTGTAATAATCACGATTCTTGTATTGATCACATCAGGGAAAGCTTCAATCGGCGTTTGTTTGAAGCTTATATAGCCCATAGCTACTATGATAATGGTGAAAGCAAACACCACCCATTTGTTTTTTAATGAGTAAGAAATGATGTTTTTAATAAATTTGTCCATTATTTCTTATTTATTGGTTATTAATAGAAGTGGCAACCAGCAAAGCACCATCTGAAACTATTTTATCACCCGGATTTATTCCGCTTAATATTTCAATAAAATAGTTGCTTCCCTTTCCTTTTGTAATTTCAACTTTCTCAAACTGGTTAACGGCCGTTTGTCTAATCACCCATGTCTTATTTTTTTCCATAAACACGGCATTTTGGGGGACTCCGAGAATTTTATCACTGGTAGTAGGCATGATGATGACTGTGGCAAACATTTCCGGTTTTAAAAGTTCATTTGGATTTTCGAGGTCAATTCTTACTTTGACCACTCTCGCTTCAGGGTCAAGCACACTACCTATTTTTTTGATATGACCCCGATATATTTTATCAGGATACGCAATAGTGGTAACGTTGACTTTATCACCCACTTTGACTTTTGAAATATCACTTTCGTACACATTGGCCCAAACCCAGACTGTCTGTAAATCGGAAATGATAAACATATTTGTATTATTGTCTGTCCGGATTTGGGTGCCTTCATTTACTGTCCGTTCTACAATATATCCGTTGATTGGAGCAGTGACATTATATAATGCATCATTTGAATTCTCTTTGCCTCCATATAACTCCAGCAACTTCCTTTTACCTTCAAAAGCTGATTTTGCATTATTAAATTCGTTCTGAACTTCGGTCAATTCCTTTTCAGACGCGAAATGAGAATCGTATAATTCCTTCATCCTTTTAAGGTTCTTCTCAGCAACCAGATAATTGGATTTTGCAATGCTAAAACTTACCTGATATTCATTAATGTCGGTACTGATTATTCTTGCCAGAATTTGTCCCTTTTTAACGTAGTCTCCTAAAGAAACTGAGATTTTATCAACACTGCCGGATACAATAGGAAAAATTCTGACAATATTATCTTCATCAAAACTTACTTCCCCGACCACCACTAGTTCATCAGGATCCACCACAAGCTGCGCCTCTTCTATTTTAATTTTCGTTAAAGCGCTGTCGGATAAAACAATCCAATTTTTATAAACTTTAGGTTCGATCGGCATCTCCTTTTTTTGCTCGCATCCCTGAAAAAATATTAAACTTATGATTAAAATTATTTGAATTTTCATTTTATTTTATTTAGTATATA
>JACMLK010000105.1 GCA_014379665.1 Saprospiraceae bacterium
AATGATAAAGAAATGTTGAAAATGAAACAAAAGTATATTACTCTTTTTCTTATCATTATGGTATTTTCAAATTCCGGTGGTATGTTGGCCCAGTCGGTTTGGAAAAAATTCTCCCCTCCGGATCAGCCTTTTGAAGTTATGACTCCTGTTGTGATGAAAAACGGAGAAAAAAAAATATTAACGGATTTGGGGCAATTATTTTCAACTACATGGATGTGTCAGGGTGAAGGAGATGATCCTAATTTTATTTATTCCCTTTCCTATGTGGATTATCCGGCCGGTACATTTCATGCCGACAGTACGGCATTGATTGATGATTTTTTTAATATTAGTGTGGATACCAATATCAAAAATCTTGGTGGTACGCTGGTGTATAAATCTGATCTGCCTTATGGTCCCCACCCGGGGGTAATTTACAGGGCATCTTATAACAATAACGGTGCAGTGATTAAAAGTAGAATGATGCTGATAGGTGACAGATTCTATGCACTTCAGGTGTTCACCCTTTCAGAAAAAAGTCTGAATCCCGAAATGGACAGATTTTTGAATAGCTTTAAAACAGGTCAGACAAGTTTACATTGAGAACCTGGAAATGCAATCACCGGAATGATCACCTTTGTCCGGTAAATAAAGTATTGGCATTTCGTTGACCATAATCGTATTTGAGGAAGCTGAGTGCAGTTGATTTAACCCCGATAAAAAAACTATACACCCCATTGGTAGGAGCCCAGGTAAAATTCATCTGCCAGCAATGCAGATCTCTGGCAAAGCTGAAATAAGGGTATACAAAAGATTTATTTTTAAAATCGTACGCAATATTTCCCACATTCATACTCCAGTTTTTTGTAAGGGGAACATTTCCTGTAATATTAATGGAATGACTGCTCACAAAGAAAGTATCCTTTCCGTTTTTTTTGCTGATTTCGTAATTCAAAGCATGAGATATGTTGAAATTTTCAAACCAGGTTGCTATAGATATTTCTTTGACTTTTTCCTTTTCTTCCTCTTCATCGCTATTTTGTTCAGCGATATCGTTAGTCGTTCCTGTTGGATTTAAGACAGGATTAAGGTTTTGAGTAAAGGCCTTATTTTGAGGTTCCGGTGATTTTTTACCAATCAGGATATTAATGATTTGTCTGACCGTAACACTGGTGGAAAACTGTCCTGAAAATGACCTGAATTCCAGTGGTCTTTTTCTGGCATCCCAAACAGTTTGTTTCGTGATCTTATTGTTATCATCATAGACATAGGGGCTGTATAAAGCTCTGAAATAAAAGTTTGTCAGACCCTGTAAGACCACTGTATTACCTGAAATATTGACCGGACTCCATCTGAAAGAATCCGCAGCAAAATTATACCTACCGTTAATGTCAATGTTATTAAAAAGTTTTACAATTTTTTCTGTAGTATCTTTTTTTGACCAGTATTTGGCTTCAAATACATTGGTAATACCATAGCTAAGGGCCATCTGTTCTTCGGATCCCTGCAAGGAACCAAATGGTCCATTTTGAAAAATACTGTAAGTCTGAGGACGATTGAAATCCGATCTGGTATCCGTATCCACTACTTCTTCATATCTTTCTTTGTTTTCCGGTTTATAATTAAAACTTATGTTTGGTTTCATCACATGCCTGATACCACGGATAAATCCTTTGCTCCACTTTTTGGTGCCAAATATCTGGGTATTAATGGAAACACCGGTGGTTAGATTTCTATATGCTGTAAATCCTGATTCGAAGGATTCGGTAGGTGCTTCAAAACCGAGTGTATCCTGGGTTGTGGAGTCTATTTTTACCTTGGTTGGGTCAAAGGTGCGGTGGTACCTTTTTAGAAACCAAAACTCATCATAGCTGGCATTAGGTGACACATTAAAATATTTAAAGAGATTGAAATTGGTACTTAGCCCTGCCTTGTGAGATAATCCTGTTTGCATATTGTCGAGGGTCTGCTGTGTGAAAAGTGTGGTATCCGTTGTTTTGACGTAATTTCTAAATTCGGAACTGTAAGATACCGCTATGTTATCCGTCCATTTTTCTTTGGTCGAATTTTTTTGTTTAAAAGGGTGAATGGTATTCATCCTGAGCGTCATATTGGGAAAGGTAATATCCATCGTTCGTGTCTGAGTGTTCTGACTATGTCTGAACTCAGCATTGAACTGAAATGGTGTACCGGGCATATCATGAGCATATGAAAAGTTGGATGAATAAGTATTTTGAAACGTGGCTACAGGATTTTCATAAGTCCTTTGATCATATCTGTTGGTCTGGATATTGATGGATCCTCCAATCCTCCTGTATGGATGCGCTTTGGCGTCCTGATTGTGTCTGATATTAATACTGAATGACTTTTGTGACAGCTTACCACCTGAGACATCGTTATCATTATCTCTCAGATTATTACTATAACCCAGGGCTACGTTGCCCGTATATCCGTATCTTTTTCTATATGTTGTATTTACCCGGACGCCATGTGAACCTCTGGTATAAATATCTCCGGTTACCCTGAGATCCACATAATCGTTTATTGGGTAATAGTAACCTATTTCTCTGAAACCTAAACCAAGCTGTTCATTATATTCATAACTCGATGGGAATATCAATCCTGATGATTTTCCTTTGGCCAACGGGAAGAAGCCAAACGGCAGAAAAATGGGCGTAGGCACACTGCCTATTTCTATCTGAGCCACACTCAGAACGGCTAATTTGTTGGGAACAAATTTAAGTTTATTGGCTCTGATACCATAGTGAGGCGGATCGTGCGTGCAGGTAGTGATGATGGCGTCTTTATTATAAATCCGGTCATCTTCTTTTACGCCAAGTGAGTCCGTGGACCCTGAAATATACTTGGTAGTGGAGCCTACCAGATTGAATTCACCTTCTTTAGTCAGGGCATGTTTGACAAGGCCTTTTTTTGATTTGAAATTATATTTTATCTCTTTGTAAGTGAAAGTCTTTTCGCCGTCTGAAAATGTAGGTTTTTTGTCTTTTTTGGTTGTTCCGTCTTTTTTTTCAAATCCTTCAATGACATTATTTGCAAAATCAATCACCATGTATGCTGCTGTAAGTTTAATTTTCTGGTATTCTACAACGGCATCACCATACAAATGAATTTTGTCATTGACCAGATCTGTCCATGACGAGTCTTTGGCTTCATAATTCACCACATCATCTAAAGAGTCTTTTGAAATCTTGTAAGTGAGGACCGGTACATTTAAAGTATCTGATTCATTTTTTTGGGCATAATGCTTAGCCCAAGGGGTTGAATCCTTTGATGTCCCCATCAAAGAGGATGGTAATATAATGGTATCGACGTGTCCTTGTATAAGTCGTATAGTATCACTGCCGGACTGACCAATGACATGGTGTAATTTACATATTAATAAAATGAATACTATGTAAAACTTTATTTTCAAGTATATTAAGTATTATATATTATAAATAATAGTTATATTTGCACTTTCGAATCACAAAAATACACCAATGGTCTCAGATTACGTCCAAAAACCCTTGACATTATTGCGTACCGTATGTATCATAACGATTGTTGTCTGCTGTCTAACATCTGTTTTGACTGCCTGTGACGTTAAAGTTTTATTAAAAAATTCACCAGGTACTGTGGTTGCAATGATACAGCCTCATCACGTTGCCCATTTTGAAGATGAGATTTCTCCGCTTTTTTCAAAAAACAAAAGAGTAAAAAAAGTCATTATTGATGCCGGCCATGGCGGACATGACAGTGGATGTGTAGGCAAAAATGTATACGAAAAAGATATTGCTTTAAAACTCGCTATAAAACTTGGGGATTTGATCCAACAGAAATATCCCGATGTGGTAGTGTTACAGACACGAACTACGGATGTGTTTATTCCACTATTCAGGAGAATACAATATGCAAATGAACAGAATGCAGACTTGTTTATTTCCATTCATTGCAATTTTATCAGCAATTCAAAAACCAGGGGTTCAGAAACATTTGTTATGGGTTTGCACCGGGCTGAAGACAACCTGGCTGTTGCAAAAAGGGAGAATGCATCGATCCTGCTTGAAAAAAATTATGAACAGAATTACGAAGGCTATGACCCTAATTCTACCGAGGGGCACATCATGATGTCCATGGTTCAGAATGTTTACCTGGATAAAAGCATTGAAATGGCCGCAGATATTGAAGGTCAGTTTTCAGCCATGAATAGAAGCAAGAGTCGAGGAGTCAAACAAGCAGGTTTTGCTGTATTAAGAAGAGCTTCCATGCCGGCTGTGCTTGTGGAAGCAGGTTTCCTGAGCAATGAGAGCGAAGAAGCATTTCTGATGTCTGAAAAGGGACAGGATGAAATATCCAATGCCTTAGTGAAGGCGTTCCACAATTTGGCCGGCGGTCATTTGCCCGCCTCTTCCAAGCAGCACAACCAGCACGCGTCGTCGCGCTTCGTGAGCTAAGGCTGAAAAGACAACCTCAA
>JACMLK010000106.1 GCA_014379665.1 Saprospiraceae bacterium
GAATTTATCCGCGCCAGTGCCAGACAAACATTAAGTTCAAATATTCATTTTTGGTTGTCCCCTACAGAAAAAGTCTATATCCGCAGCTATTCAAGCAGAGATACTACAGGTCGTACTTTCAGGCTGGAGCGTTTTGAAAACAATGAATTGATTTATACTTTAAAAGCAAATAAAATTGTATTTGCTGGAGCCCCTAATAAATGGAAACTTGAAGGATATGAAATCAGAACATTCAGAGATTTGAGGGAGAATATTATTTCGAAACCAAATGAGTCTAAAGATACCACTTTTAGTTTTATACCTGAAGATTTTACAAGGTATACCAGACAAATGGAGATGATGAACACATCTGACCTTCAGGATTTTTTGAAATATGAAAAAGACAGAGGGCTGGATTCAGGTAAAAAATACAGTATCGAACTATACAGACGAACAGCAGATCCATTTACAATATTTATTCTGACGCTTATCGGGGTTTCAGTGGCATCAAGAAAAGTAAGGGGAGGAATGGGGTTTCACCTGGCAGCAGGTGTGGTCATCGGAGCTATTTTTGTTATCCTGTCCAAATTCAGTACTACATTTTCCACCAATCTCTCTTTGCCACCTTTGATAGGCGTCTGGATACCAAATATATTTTTTTCATTTGTGGCTTACTACCTGCTGAAGACCGCGCAGAAATAGAATTGACATATCATGTGTTTATGGTGATTTCAGATAATACTTGCCTTAAGTAAAACGTGACAAAGCGTTTGATTTTGAACCGGATTCAACCAGGAATGCCTATTTCGGGTTAAAATGAATATACTTTAAGGGCATATCATTTGAGGCTATGTAAATTCTATTTTTAAACAACTTTATTGACCTGATCTGATCAAAATTCAAAGGAAAAAAATGTCGGCCCTCTGCCCATCCAATATTTTTTTCAAATGTATAAACACTCAGGGGCAATGCGTCCTGTCTCCCGATGTTGGGATCCACTTCCCAAAAATTACCACCAAACGCAAAACAGTTCTCACTTAATTTTTCTATAGCTCTTATCGATGAAACCTGCAATGAAGGAGGTAAAATATGACAGGCCCACACATTGGTTTTTTTATTTTTGAAAAAAACAGCTGAAGATGTAATGCTGCATTTCTTAATAATGGAGCCTTTTAATTCATTAGCCGTAAATATTTCATCGATCGTCTTGCCTGCAAAATCATTGTTTTTCAAAAAAGACTTTTTCTTTCCCGGAAGTTGAGAAACAAACATATCTCTGTTAGGAAATATAAATCTTTTACCTTTTTTCACATAGGTAATCAGTGACTCTGTTTGTCCATTTTTATCAAAATCATTGATGTACAACATCAAAGGATGATCCGGAGAACATTTTAAACTGTGATTATTTCCAAAATTTCCTGCAATAATTTCTGAAATACCATCTCCGTCAATATCATCAATTGTTAATGTGAACCATAATCCCTCACTTTGGCGAATAACTTCTCTTCTGAACTTTCCTTTTTCGTTGTAAAAAACAGTGATTGGCATCCAATGACCACATATGATCAGATCAACATCTCCATCACCATCAATGTCGGCCCATTTTGCATCAAAAACCATTTCGGTTACATCTATAGTTTTTTGAATGAATGACACATTATTTTGATTCTCCAATAAATAAGACGATTCTGACATGCCATAAATGCCTGGTTTGGATAATACACCTACAAAAAGATCTATATCGCCATCTTCATCATAGTCAAAAGGTGCAGCTACAGCAGTGTTTACTGGAATAACAGGTAACATTTTAAGGTCCACTTCATATTTACCTTTATTGTTTTGCAAAAAAAGCTGGTCTGATAGTAATTGTCCACCATTTTTAACTTCATTGCCACCAAGGCATAAATAAAGATCCTCCAGTCCATCCCCATTAGCATCAAAAAAGCTGGCATTATTTTCATCGACCGCTGCTTTGGCAAGTCCTCTGTCTAATTCTGCCAATTTCTTCCCTGTATTTGCTTCAAATAAAACGCCACTGTTATTTTTTGCGTTTGTCATATAGCCAAGTCCGTTTTTTGAAAGTGCTATTTTAGGACCAGAAGTGGACAACAGGTAAGGCATCCATGCTTCCTTTAACTGATCATTATAATCATCTTCATGATGGATTATAGTTTTCAATGCTGTAAATGACTCTTTGGTAAATAATGGTGGTTTTATTAGTATATCCAATTCACTATTCCTGGTAATAATATGCCTTGTCCCGACAATTAAATTTTTTATTAATTGAGTTTCTCCTTCCGGCCAGACTATAAGAACTGAATCGATGTTCTGATTATCTGAATGAAATATTATCCTCTTACTACCTGAAGACTGAAAACCCTGAACACTTTTGATCTGAAAGTAAGAAGTTTTCAGGTGGTCAAAGACAATGACTTTAGCTCCTATCGCATCATAATTCTTTGTATTATTTTTTAAAATCAGGGTTGTACTTGATTTTGTCTCCGAATTGTTTTTCAACAATGTTACTTTTTCATTATAATTATTAATCAGCAAGTCAAAATCACCATCATTATCCAAATCTCCGAGAGCAGCACCGCTGGAAAGAGATTGGCTTTGTTCCTCCCATTTTGTTGCTAAGAAATTAAGTTTACCATCACCTGAAAAAAACTTATTTGATTGTTTTCCTTCTGGCATTGATTGGATTAGAACGGTGTCCGGTTTCCCCAAACTGCCTGTTTCATTTGAAATAAAATGAACAAAATCCAAATCATTTGGTCTGCGGTTTATCCCGTTTGTAATAAAAATATCTTTGTTTCCGTCCAGATTAAAATCCGCAATCAATGGTGACCAACTCCAATCGGTAGCATCCATACCTAATAATCCTGATACTTCACTAAAGTGAGGTGTTCCATCCTGATAAACTCCCCGGTTCCATTGAAAAGCATTTTTTGGTTGCTGATGATAATATCCAAATGAACGTTTAAAATTATAAATCTGAAGGTTTTCCCAGCCTCCAGAATTTTTATATATTAATTCGTCATCGGGCTTCATATCAGTTGTGAAAATATCAATAAATCCGTCTTCGTCCACATCATCACAATCTACTCCCATACTGAAAGTGCTGGTATGCCCAAAACTTTCTCTGCACACTTCCCTAAAAGTCATGTTCTTTTGATTCAGATATAAATAATCATTTTCATGAAAATCATTACAGACATAAATATCCTGCCAACCATCATTATTAAAATCTGATGTAGTTACACCCAATCCATAACCAATAGAAGAGTGGTAAATACCGCTACTCTGTGTAATATCATGAAATGTACCATCTTTGTTTTCATAAAATTTATCTCCAGCAAGTGAATCTGATGCATTCCTGATATCTGAAGGATTAAAATGTGAAGCATCTTTCACCGAATGATTGAGAAGATATGCATCCAGGTCTCCATCCATATCTGCATCAAAAAATATACATTGAGTTGAGAACCCACTGAATCGCAAACCTATTTCTATACTTTTTTCTATGAATTTGCCTTTGCCATCATTTATATACACCCTGTTATAGTCATTTTGATAAGCTTTATACTTTCCCAATCTGCAAACATAAATGTCTCTCCAACCATCGCCGTCGATATCAACAATGTTCACTCCCGTAGACCACCCATTGGTATGAATAATTCCTGATTCTAAGGTAACATCTTTAAATTTCATACCACCAAGATTGAGATACAATTTGTCCTGGCCCTGATTGGATGTTAAAAAAATATCTTCGAGCTGGTCATTGTTTATATCACCTATAGCTACACCGCCACCATTATAGAAATAAAGATATTCCAGAATATTAAAATCTTCATTTTCACGAACTGTATTTGTGAAGTCTAACCCACTATTTTGAGTATCAATCTTATCAAAAAGATAAGCATAATGATCCTTTTGTTTACTACAAGAGAAGCATAAAAAAATAAACCCAAAAATAAATGTATTATTGAATTTCATTTATACTCTTAAATAACAATATCTCCTCATTATTGCGCACTAGTAATATATGGGAACTTCCTTTGATAGTTAATGGGAGTATTTGTCTGATCTCTCCTTTACAAAAGAATCCGGATTTATCCTCAGCCAATGTTTTGAAGTTACCTTTACCATCATTTATTAATAATAATCCTTTACTGGCGTCATATCTACCGATTTCAGGTTTAACAGCATAAAGATTCCCTCCGGCAATGATATCCTTATTCCCATCATTATTGACATCTTTTATGAGTAAATCATACAATGGAGTAAATTGTGCCTCTACAGGAAGGATGATTTTATTAAAACTTTTACCTTCATTAATCAAAACATATGATCTCATTTCATAGGCAAATAATGTGATCATTTTATTGCGTTCTTCTTCTGTAAAAATGTCATTAATAGTCTGATTCTGGTAAGCACTGTATTTAAGATATTTCTTCTTCAGATAAGGTAATTGTTTAACCAAATCATGTTTCAAGGCCATAGGATAAGATTTTTCTCCCTCATACACACATATTAACTGTTCGACACTTCCATTTCGGTCAAAATCGCTAACATGCATACACACCGGATGATTACTGTCTCCTTTAAACCGGCTATTTAGTCCATGGTTTGCCAATATGATATCAGGTTTACCATCATTATTAATATCTTCAGCTTTGACTCTGTTATACCATCCATGGCTTTTTTCCAATCCATATTCTTTGGTAGCATTTACCAATTTGCCAGATGTATTCAGTAAGATGGTCACAGGCATATATTGACCAACTACGACAAGATCAGCTTTACCATCCTGATTGATGTCTGTCCACACTGCATCTGTGATCATGCCAATATTGTGGAGAGCGGGAGCAAATTCGTTGGTAATATCTGTAAATTTTCCGGCATCGTTACGGAGTATTTTACCTGAACAAGGCACACCATAGTTAAACATCTTAATGTGTTCTCCAATAAATAAGTCCTGATCCCCGTCACTGTCAATATCGTCACTGCAAATAGCCATATTACTTCTGTAATCTGTGATGAAAGCTAAATCCTTTTTAAATTCCCCTTTCCCATTATTCAAATATAATCTGTCCTTCAAATCACTTGATTCTCCTGAGTATTCATTGCCGCCGCTGACTACATACAAATCCGTATAACCATCACTATTTGCGTCAAAAGCCAATGATCTTACATCTTCGCACCCCTTATCAGTATCAAAGACTTTTGTATTGCTTTTCGTGAATGTACCATTAACATTTTGAAAATATAATTCTCCTGCCTGATCCTTTGCCCCACCCAAAAAGATATCATCTCTTTTATCACCATTAAAGTCTGAAACACTTGCTGCCGGTCCCAAAGTGGACATCATATGATAAATGAGCCTGTCTCTGTCAAAATCTACATATTTGTTTTCTTTATGCATGTAAGTGAGTCCACCCGGTGTTTTGGTGTTAGCGAATACTTTTGTGTGTGTTTTAACAAAACGACTATAGTCGAATTTACCCTGATGATCTTGCTGATTAAAGTGATACAATTTATTGATTGCAGGTTTTAAGCTGACTGTCTTAGCATCATCCGGCCACACTATGACCAGAGAGTCTAAAGTTAAGGCATTTCCCAGGCCAATGTGCACAAGATAATCCATGGATGACTGAAATCCTTTCATTGGCATAAATTCTGAATAAAACTGATTATCGCCGGAATATGCAATCACTTTGGCGCCTATAGCGAAAATGTTTTTATCACTTCCCTTCAGTTTAATCTGTATATATGATGATGAATCTTTAGTATTCGGATCCAGATTATTTCGATAGATGAATGCCGGCATATTGACATTATTAACTACAAGATCAAGATCACCGTCATTATCGAGATCACCGTATGCAGCACCATTAGAGTGACTGAGTTTGTCAAGCCCAAATTCTTTTGCTTTGTTAATAAAAGAAACACCATTAATATTTTTAAAAAGGTAGTTAGCGATAGGTTCTGATGGAATAACATCGATCAATTTTTTATAATCCACTTTATTCCCCTTTATAATAGATTTCATTGCTTCTTCACTACCTATAAAATTTAGAAAATCCTGATCAGTCAGATCCTGATATATGCCATTTGACACAAAAATGTCTTTCCATCCATCATTATCAAAATCGTTGATCACTGCACCCCAACTCCAGTCAGTAGCATGCACGCCTGCATATCTTCCCATTTCAAGGAAGCTGGTTCCGGATTGATTTAGGTGCAGCATATTTCTTGTAAATTGGTGATAGTAATCATTCTCAAGGTTATATTGATATCTGTCATAATCTTCAAAAGTAGTTTTGGTTTTTAGGCGTCTGTCTATACCAGGAAGCATTTCTGTTACAAAAATATCAGGATAACAATCATTATTAATGTCAGCCATATCCGCTCCCATTGATGCTACAGAGATACTCTCCATCTGATTAGTAAGATCTTCTTTGAAAGTGCCATCACCATTATTCATATATATATAATCACGCTCAAAAAAATCATTTGACACATATATATCCGGCCATCCGTCCATATTAATATCACCAACTGTCACTCCCAGTCCAAAACCAATCACTGAGCCGTATATACCTGCTTCGACACTCACATCAGTAAACTTTGCTCCATCGTTTCTAAATAACTTATCTCCTCCTTCAGGATCTCTTATATTTCTGACATTGTGCTTAAGATTGAATGAGCCTATTGCCTGATAGGAATTATTAAGTAGATACATATCAAGATCACCATCCTTGTCATAATCAAAGAATACAGCATGAGTAGAGTAGCCTTTGTCAGCCAGACCAAAAACTTCAGCTTTCTCAGTGAAAGTCCCGTCACCTTTGTTAATAAAAAGCTCATTTTGTTTTTTATCCCCGGCAATGTCTCCGGAATTACAAACATAAATGTCCAGAAAACCATCAGCATTAACATCTGCCATAGTAACTCCTGTAGACCAGGTCATTGTTCCTGCTACTCCTGCTTTGTCAGTAATATCTTCAAATGTAAAATTGCCTTTATTAAGATACAGCTTATTATCGCCCATATTGGCGCTGAAATAGATATCAGGAAGACCGTCATTATTTATATCACCAATGGCAACCCCTCCGCCATTATAAAAATTACGATACGTATAAATGTTAAATTTTTTGTCGTAAACAAGATTATTTGTAAAACCGATACCTGTTTTATCAGAAGACATTTCCGAAAAAAGAGTTTTATTATTCCCGTATTTTTGCGAATTTTTGCATGAAAAACTAAAAAGCAGAATAAAGAATAAAAGGTAGTATGTAAAATTATTTTTGTTCATTTTTATCTTTATCTGTAGGTCCATATTTAACATTTTCTATCAACACATCAACAAACTGTTCATCCCTTATCTTTATAGTAATGATTCTGGGCTTATTTATTTTATAATATGCTACCCCGCCAGACTTTAATTTCTTTTCATTAAATCCTGTGCCATACCATTTTTCCATCAATGCTTTCACTTCATAAATCAAACTGTCTGAATATAGTTCTTTATTCCAGGGAGCCCATGCCTTATAATTAAAGTATATTGGCATGGCAAATATTTTGTCCTCATGAAAATTCGGATAAAAATTCATATCAACCGGCATTTTAAAATTCTCAGTATCTATATATAATACAGAAGTATTTTGTGAACCTTGTGTTGTTTTATAAGTTTTGTTTAAAACCATACATTGGTCAAAGAAAGCCTGTCGCTTCATCCCAAAATGCAAATCAAAAAAAAGTGAATCCAATTTGGTATCATATGAATTCCATGGCATAATTTGTTTTTTGTGCCCATAAAAAAAACCACTGACCAAAAGAAGAAATACCACCCCGACCACTATAATTTTTTTATTCATTTTATATTTGAATTAGTTGTTTTGTTTATTTTATACAGAGCACAATAATCATTGTTCTTAGCAATAATCAGATATTTATTATTATTAATATTGATAGTTTTTATATCCCGTATCTCTCCGTCAATACACAAACCTGTTTTCTGATTTTCCAGATAATTAAACTCAAAATTTCCCATATTTTTAAAAACCATACCGTAAGAGCCTGCGTCAATACCCATTTCAGGTTTTGCTCTGTATTGATTGCCTCCTAATATGATGTCTCTTTTTCCATCTCCATCAATATCTGTGATCAATCCGGTTTTCTGATCTGTCCATTGGGCTTGTAATGGCAATGCTACAAATGTAAATACTCCTTTGTCATTCCTGAAAATTCCCGAACGGAATTCATTGATTTTATAGTTTAAAGATTGTTGGAGTACATTGTCATCAAACATATTTTTCAAACCGGCAACAGCAAATTCTTCATATTTCAATATTTTTTTCTTGAGAACGGGCAATTGTTTTACAAGATCATCGCGCATAACCCATGGAAACACACCTGAGGAGTCGCTATAACATGAAATCTGTTCAATTTGTCCGTTTCCATCAAAATCATTGACATGCATCTCAAATGTTCCGTAGCCTGATGCTAAACGGTTATTGAGTCCTTTGTTACAAACCAGCATATCCATATCACCGTCATCATCAATATCATCAATTTCAATGGATGACCAAAAGCCATAAATATTCTTAAGTCCGATTGATGGCGTTATATTCAATAAAGTATTCTTTTCTACTTTAAAAATATCTATATTCCCCATATCTTTCATAAGAATAAGTTCATCTTTTCCATCTCCGTCTATGTCTGCTCCTTTGGCATCAATGATCATACTAAATTGAATGAATGGCGCACCGAGTTTTTGTGACATAGTATATTTTCCACTATTATTTTCATACACAAATGATGAGGCCGGCACACCATAATTAAAGGCTTCCATCCGACCTGAAGTAAAAATATCCTTGTCATCGTCACCATCCAAATCAATCCAAACTACAGCCGATGTAGAGTTATATTGTCCATTGAAGACTTGAGGTTTTTCAATGAAGCCATCTTTTGCGCCAATATACAACCTGTCTTTCAGACCTGATGAAGTATTGGGAAGTTCTGATCCACCACCACATACAAAAATATCCAGGAGACCGTCATCATTAAAGTCATCTATCATAATCCGACTATCTTCCATAATGGCATTTTTAATCATGTCCGGAATTTCCCTTTTAATAAATGACCCGTTTTTTTGTTGATAAACGACCTGGGTTGATAAACCATGTGACCCACCCAAAACAATATCTTCAAGTCCATCATTATTAAGGTCTTTGACATTAAGGTGCGGGCCTTCATTTGAAATCATATAAAACAATAATCTATCTCTGTCAAAATCAGAATACTCGTTTTCAGTATGTTTTAATGATAACTTTCCTGAAGTTTCAGAGAAAAGTGTTGTCGGCTTTACGGCACTATTAATGGAAGATTTTTTAGGTAGTTTACTATAATCAAATGTAATAAATGTATTTAGTTTTATATCATTTTTTACCACAGACTTCATCCCGTCCGGCCAGAATATCTCTATTGAATCCAAACTTTTAATTTCACCCAAACCAATGTGTATTCTGGGTTCCACGCATGATTCAAAACCTCTCATTGGGTTGAGTTCCTGCATTATTAGATTTGAACCCGAATGGCAAATAATCTTGATACCTAACGCCTGAAGATTGGCAACACTGCCTTTAAATGATATACTTAAAAACGACTTCTGATTTTTTTCACTGTTATTGCGGTACAAATGTGCTTTATCATTGATGTTATTTGTAATTAGGTCAAGATCACCGTCATTGTCTAAGTCAGCATATACAGACCCATTTGAAAATGTAAGTTTATCTAAACCGCTTTCTGATGCAGCACTTCGAAAATTATATTTACCCTTATTCAGAAAAAGAAAATTTTGCTGTGGCTCAGATGGTATTTTTTTCATCATAGTACTGATGACTTTTTCTTTATTGTCTATCATGCTTTTGATAGCTTTCGGATTAAAATCAAAGTTTACATAATCCAGATCAGTCAGATCCTTGTAAATTCCGTTCGCTACAAAAATATCCTTAAACCCATCATTATCAAAATCAGCAATTAACGCTCCCCAACTCCAATCAGTTGCATCTAACCCGCAAAATCTGGATATTTCTATAAATCTTAATTCCTGATTGGAACCTATATTGCCTTGATTTAGATGAAGTACATTTCTTCCAAATTGTCTGTGATACCCCTTATTAAAATTAAGATCGTACTTATCCCAGTTTTCAAATAAAGCTTTGGTTTTATATCGCTTCA
>JACMLK010000107.1 GCA_014379665.1 Saprospiraceae bacterium
TCAGAAAATGAATTCATCAAAAAGATCAGGGAAGTAGTAGAAGCTAATTTCAGCAATAGTGAGTTTAGTGTGGAAAAATTGTGCAAGCTGGTCTTCATGAGTCACTCACAATTGCATCGAAAGCTGGAGGCACTGACAGATTGTTCGCCAAACCAATTCATCCGCATGGTGAGGCTGAATAAAGCGAAGGAATTATTAGCTGACCCTTCGAACAGCATTAGCAGTGCGGCGACGGAAAGTGGTTATAATGACCCGAGTTATTTTGCGAGGATCTTTAAGCAGGAGACGGGAGTGACGCCGCAGGAATGGAGGAGTAGGGAATCGGGAAAGTAGGAGTTCAAAATTGGAGCGGTTGGCATTATTAATATATTTCCGTTAATGCTACGTTTTCGCTAATAAGATTTTCGGATTCTCAGGCATACAGGTTTCACCCGAAATTTATTTCCGCCATCTTTCGACATGGTATTGAAAAGTTCTTTGATCTCAATGGGATGATCGATCAAAATCCGTAGGGTGAGATAGTCAGCCTTGTTGGAGGGGTTTTAATTTGAGTCTCGTATTATTTCTAAAGTATAATGGAGACATCTGTCATGTATTGAAAGGATGTCTTCTGATGCCGGTTTCACTATGTAATCCGGGACAAGGCCTCTTCCCTGATTTCGGTGTATGTCATCATAAATCGTGCATAATGTACCTGATCCCATTTGAATTTTGGTATTGGGCAATTTCCATGAAGTTTTAACGAGATAACCCGCCATAATAATTGGATTTCCACCGGTTTCATTTCCTACAAACACAGCCCTATTATATTTCCGTAAAACACTTGAGAAAATCACACCAGCGGAGAATGTACCTTCATTAACCAGTACATATAAGTTCCCTTTAAAGTTATTTTTTTTGGGTTTGAATGATCCTATGCCGTACCAGGGATACCATTTTTTCCGGGTTCTTTCTGAAAATATGTCCTCAGAACTTTTTTGGACGATTCTACATTCCATCGCCTGTTCAAAGGACTCGTCAAATAAATGCTGTAAAATAAATTTTACAAGGTTGGGGTTTCCACCGCCATTATCCCGCAAGTCAATGATTAAATTCTCGACATTAGATTTTTCTATGGACTCAAAAAAGTTGGAAATTACTCTTTTAAACTTCACATTACTTGCATCAGGACTAAAAGTTTGGATCCGTAATACAGCCGTCTGAATAGAATCAATATGGGTTACTTGTAAATTTGAAGTAGAACTAATATTCACCATTGGGTATCTACTTAATCTTACGTTTTGGATAGAGGCTAGACTTTTACCCATAATTACACACGTACTGTCCACGTTCTCCATTGTACGGTAAGTAAGTATAAACTCTTTAGTGAATCCAAAATATGTATGAAAGTAGTGGCGAAAAGATTTGTTTATTGTGGCATAGGCGTGTTGCAAATTACTGCCATCCCTTCCCAAATTGGTCAGGAATACAGATAACATATCTTTACTGCTAACAGCATTTATTGAAGTTATTTCCATTCCTGTTAATGGCACCCCTGACGAACTTCCATCTTGTGTAACATATAATCGCTCATTTATAAATTTTAACTCCAGCGGAAATAAGTAGTTATACATTTTGATTTGGCCAAGTGCCATTTCACTTGGAATGACGTACGTATGTCCATCCTGAATTAATGACGTTATTGGAGAAAGTATTTTAATAAAATCTAATTCTGTCATTGGCTGATCAATCTGTTGATACAGGCTATCAAAACCTCTGTCAATTTCATTTTTGGTGGCGTACAGATACACTAAGGGGTGTTTCTGTTCAATTCTGTTCCGCCAAAAAGCGAAATCTTCTTTTAATTCATCAACAGAAAATATTTGTAAATCAATTGTTTCAGTTTGCGACACACTTACGTTTGATAAAAAGAGTATTACCACTAATAATAATAATGACAAATATTTCATTTTTACAAAATTGTTAGTGTCTAAGGGTGGGGCTACCTCTTTGTCTGGTCTGGATATTTGATTGTGCAGCCACCTTACGATGTACATAAAGAAAATAAAATTTAGTTGAAAGGAATAGTGAAAAAAAACTATTGAAAATACAGCCCTGATAGCTACCGCTTCATAAGGAAGTACGTTCGTCCATAAATCATTTTTGGCTCCGAACTATTGTTTCAGAAATAGTATTTGCTCCTGTCCCCTGTTTACAGTTAGATAGTAGATTCCCTGCCCCAAAGATGATATATCCAGTTTATGCTTTTGTCCAAAAAGGCTTTCCTCAACATGTACACAACGTCCCTGAATATCAAATATCTCTACAGAATTCACATTGTAGTCAGATGAAATATTCAATTTATCCGCAGCAGGATTTGGGTGTATACGAATTTGGGGTAATGATACCTCATGAATACTTGTTGATCCCAATGTCAGGATTTCAATGATATCAAGGTTATCCTCTTCATTATCTCCGCCTGCGATATAGATTTTGTCATTGTGCCCGACTATGGAAGGATATTTTCGGGCAGTAGGCATTTCAAATGTCTGCCATGTATTCGTGTTCAGGTCCAGGACATCTACTTCCTTTCTAAATTGTCCAAAAAATGAAAAGATCTGACCGCCTGCAATAATGAGCTTGCCATTGTGTACAGTAACATCAAATCTGCTTCTGGCCCTGCTCATACTATCTATGGTCCATGTGTTACTTTGAGTGTCATAGATATCAATTCGCGAGGTCGATTCAACCGTACCGGTAGTATCCCCACCAACAAAATAAATTTTGTTCTGATAAGAAACTGATCTGATATCAAATCGTTGCTGGGACAAAGCAGTATCTGACCATGTATCCGTTGCAACATCATATATCCGGACAATATTCGGACTTCCTCCGATCACAATCTTGCCATTCGTAGCGGCTACAGTTGCAGATTGGCTAGGGAAATCAAATTCAGTCCAGGATTCAGTATCCAAATCATACAGCATGAGATCACCTCTGTCTTCAACGATCAGCAATCGATCCATATATGTCAGCGTACCAATAAAGCCGGGAACATCAATTTCATCCCATGTGCCATCTTCAGTGTTGTAGATGTAGATTGTTCGGTCACCTTCGATATCTCCAAAATAAATCTTTTTGTCGATCGCAATCGTTCTTGGACTAATGGTACCGTTGGGTATATCAACAGTGGTCCATGTGTCTGTTGGAACATTATAAATATTCATTTTGAAATAGCGCTGTATGCCGCTGGTGGCACCACCCACGAAGTAAATATTATCATCTATAGCCACAGAAGAGATTTCTGCCCTGCCATCGGGCAGTGTTTCTGTAGTCCATTGAGCGTCGGATACAGTTGGCAACAAAAAAAGAATGAATAGGAATGTTATATTGAAATTCATATCAATTGATTTGTATGCTTAGTTAAAATAGTATTCGGTATTCTGTATTCTGAAAAAAAGGATTTACTACTTAGTACTTACCTCTTTTACCACTTACCAAAATTTACTGAATACTGAAAACTGAATGGATTCGACAAGCTCACCACAAGAGTTTAAAGGTAGTGCTCCAAGATAATCATTATCCCTGTTCAGGAAAATTTGGCCCCAATCA
>JACMLK010000108.1 GCA_014379665.1 Saprospiraceae bacterium
ACATTGAACGAATGCTTATTGTATAAAAATTAAAATTTCTATTAATTAATAGATGCTCAGTATTTATTAAATAGTGGAACCCGTTAAAAATGTAAATAAGCACTAAATAACAATTCATTTTCAACACTATATATATTCACTATTGTTTTATATTATAATGGGTTAATTTTGTATTATGCTGTATTACAAAACAAAGTGATATTTGTATCATGAAAGTTATCAAAGTCACCTTGACTTTATAACCATCAGCACTGGTTAAAGAATCAGTCAGAAAATTCGGATATGTTTATGGGATTAAAAACAAGAGATAGGGTTGGTTTCCGGTTATAATATCAGAGATCAACCCAATCTTTAATTAAAAGGTTATTTAAGTTCTTGGTTATATAAATTAGCAAAAAAGAGATTGAGTTGCAGTGGTTGAGATCCACCGTAACGTATGGTTAAAAAGTTCATGGGTTATACTCTAAAATGGTCGCTGGGGGGCGACCATTTTTATTTAACAGAATTTAGTTATTTACCAGCCAGGAGTATTACATTGTTAATCAATAATTTTAGCCAATTCTGATATTCTTGCCAAATGATGGTCGTCATGTTCTGCGACAAATAAAAATAAATCCATTGTTCGCATAGGAGTTTTTAATCGTGGGTGAAGCGCTGATCTAAAAACCAATTCTTCGTCTATGTGCTCAATTAAACTAACCGTTTTTTCTCTGACCGTTCTGAATGTGTTAAGTAGTTCGTCAACCTTGCTGTCATTATGATTGGCCATATGGGTCTTCGTGTTTTGCAGGTCGGCAGGACTCAATTCCAATGCCCCGTTTCTAAGTTCTTCAAGTCTCATACACCATAGTGGTTCAAGGTCAATAAGATGTCCAAGATTTTCCTGAATGGACCATGTACCATTAATGTTGACTCTTAGTATGGACGGTGTCAAAAACCTGAATTTGTTTTCCATTCTCAATGGAGTATCTGATAATCTTTCAATAATGGAAGGAAAGATATTCTGATTGGTGTCAAAATTGAATTTTCTGTCGAACCATCTGATTTGTTGCATCTTAATATTTTCCGTGTTTTTTTTTTTTGTCAGGTAAAGATGGTGAAAATTTTTTTTACACTCAATTATGCATCTTAGCTATTTAGCAAATTAGCAAATCTCACAAATCCAACAACTCAGCAATTCAGCAAATTAGCAATTCCACAATTCAGCAATTAAATTAAAACGGATATCCGATGGCAAGGTTTATGACCACAGATTTGTCAGGAGGAGTAGTTGCAAAGGGGACTTCTAATGGGAAAGCAAAGTCAAACCGTAGCATCAATATGGTAAAATTAAAACGAACACCAAATCCTGCATCTATAGCGAGTTCACGTAAAAATCGGGAATTAAATCGTGCTCCGGGTCTTTTTGTATCATCATTCATCAACCATACATTTCCGGCATCGGCAAACAATGCGCCTTCAACGATGCTGAAAAGTTTTCTTCTGTATTCGACATTCATCTCCAGTTTTATATCTCCGGACTGATCTGCCAGAAACAACGCATTAGTATTGCCCGAATTGGAAGCCCTGTAACTTCCGGGACCAACGGTACGGCTCCTGAATCCCCGCAAACTGTTATTACCTCCGGCAAAAAACTGTTTTACAAATGGCATCTCCTTGTTGTTGCCATAAGGATACCCTAAACCTACGATTAATCGTGTGGCCCAATGACTTTGTGAAGATACCTGATGGTAATATCTTACATCCATCTCTGTTTTTACAAATTGGGCAAATTTTGCTCCAAACAGCGTTTTAGTTTCGTTTGTTTTCCAATTGGCACCTTTTAACAAACCGTACATATTGCCGGCTATATCAAGCAAACCATTAAAGTACAATCCTGTTTGTTTTATACTGCCTGCCAGTTGGTTGTAGTTAAAATTATAGGTGGACCCCAAAATAAATTGTTGCTCTGTAATTCTGGCTAACGAGGGTATTTTTACAATACTGTCGAGATAAAGCTGGGTTACATTAAGCGGTTTGACATAATTTACTGCAATCGGGTAAAGTTGGTGTTCCTTTCTTATGTTTTCCTTCCATATGTAACCAGCACTTGTCCTGATGCTTCTGAGCGTATACAGGGACTGTCTGTTTAACTGTTCATATCCGACCAGTAAGTTGGTCCTTGGTACAAATTCTCCTTTAGTGTTGATTCTGATCAGCGGTATTACAAAACCCGGAATACTGAGATTAATATCACCTCCTATCCTGTAAGTAGCCGTTTTTGCAAAATTACCATTGATCTGCAATTCTGCTCCCGCAAACAGATTAATACCCAACTGCTCAGCACCTCCAAATGTATTGCGGTGCCTCCATCCCAATGTGATTTGTGATCCGATAAGATTATTTGTTTTGGATGTGCCGGTGAGCTCTGCACGAATCGTTTTTTTAGGTAGTGGTGTCAGATAATAATACGTATTTAACTTTGTCTCACCTTCATCGTACACCATGGCAAATCTGTTTTTAACAAATTTAAAATTACCAAGGTTGATCAGACGGCTGAGTGTGGCGTTATGGTCCTTCCGACTATAATAGTCTCCTGTCTTAAATTGCATACTTGTTTCAAAAATGCTGGGTTTAAACAATCCGGCTGAGTCAAAAACATAATATCCCTGATGTTTTACCGCATACCTCATAGAGGTATCCTGGCCAGTCTCCGAAAGATGATAATCTGCATAAATAAACACATCATTAATTTTAAATGGCTGTTTAGCTTCGACCGGTGTTTCTCTTTTTATTTTCATATACAAATCAGCGCTATTATTTCCTATAGTAGTGTCCGTTTCTATCAACAGGAAATCGTCATGAAAATAATAATAACCCTGTTCTTTAAGTATAGTATTGATACGTATACGTTCGCCCAAAATCAGATCAAGATTGAAAGGCGCACCCGGATGTAATAGTGTTCCGAACATAGTAGATCTAATGGCATCACCTAAAACAGTAGAATCGGTTGGAAAATACATATTTCTGATTTTGTATTCAGGTCCCGTCTTGATCTCATATCTGACTTTTGCTTTTTTGTTTTCTTTAGTCGTTTCGCTGGTAACAAATACCTGAAAAAAACCACGGTTTTCAAGATAATTATCCAGCAACTCTTCGGTATTTTTTACATTGACCCGGCTGAATAAAACAGGTTCTTCCCCAAATTTACGACGTATCCAACCTCCCAAACCTTTTTCACTTCCCAAATTGTACATCCAGAGTTTGAAGGGCATACCAAGTATTTTTGAATTTGGTTTAGGATTCATTATCTGTTTTATATTGCGTTTGATGGCTTTTTTCTGCTTGTTTGACACATCTGTTTGTACTATTTCAACAGAAGAACCTGTGTATAAGGCATCATTTTCAGGGATGTTTTTGGTGGAACTACAACCGATAAAAAATAAGGCAATCCAAGTCAACCCTATAGAGTTTTTGGATGGGAATATTCCAATCCATTTCAGACCATATCCATTCAGTATTAATTTAAACCCTGTTTTAGTTTTCATCTTCATCTTTCCTTTCATTATTGATGACGGGGCTTTGTTTCTTTTCCGGCTCATTCAATGGTGGGGTTTCCGGTTTAGATTCAGTTTGGTCTGTTGTTTTTACCCTTCTTCCGGATCTGTTTCTTACCTTTTTTCTAAAAATCTCTTTGAACTTATCGTAATCCACAGCCATTACAAATCCAACACCCGTCTCTATAATATACCCCTCGATGATGCCTTCATATTTGTTGCGTCGGTACGCCCTGAGCATGTATCTTCCATCATTTGAAAGCAGGTATTCGATATTCACATTCGGTGCATTACTCGCACCAAGGTTACCCGATGCACTATTTTGTTGACCACCCTCCAAAACAATATTGGTGCCCAGCGTTACATTCAACCTTTCATTAAATAATTTTTTAGACACACCTACTGCCAGATCGGTTTTATTTTGCATAGTACCCGTTGTATAATCTTCGGATGAAACAATGTCAAAATTAATGTCTACACCGGAAACCAAATCTTCTGCCAGTTTGTTGAGTTGGGCTGTCAATATTTTGCTCACACTTTGTCTGGCCATAGATTCTGCATTGATGCCGCCACCCGCACTTTCAAATGGATTCTGAGAAGTAAACCGGTTTAGAATCAATAAAGCAAACACCTGTTTGTTCAATTCTGACGGTTCTGCATTCAGTTGTTGCAATCTCATTTCTATCTGCGCTGCAATCTCGCCGCCAATTCTGATTAAACTCTCTTTGGGCAGTTTTATTTCAAATTTCAGTACCGGTTGTAACAATGGACCGGTCATACTCAGATGTACCTCAAAAGGTAACTCTTGTCGATACCTAAGATCAGTTTTTGCTTCCACGATCTGATCCTGCACCAGTTCTACTGCGGAAGTGTTGGCTGTATAAACAGCAGTGATATTTAAATTTCCATCGGTGGGCTCTCCTGACCAGGTTATTTTACTTCCTTTCTGAATATTAAATCGTCTTTCCAGTAAATTGAATGACATTTCATAAGTTCCTTCGTCCAGTTCATAAGTACCTGTCAGTGTTACTTTACCACTTTTATCAATGCCACCATTGAGTATCGCTTCACCTTTCAATTTCAAATGGTCGTTATTGCTTTCATCAATAACCAGTGTTAATGAAGCTTTTTTATCAATTTCAATATTTACTGAAACTTCCATTCCAAAAATGGAAGTACTATTCAAACTGTCCAAAACACTATAAAACAATTCATCATTAACAGGAGCATCTTTATCTACAAATACAACCACTCCGTCTCTGGCCACCAGACCGGGTTCGGTTTGTGGCAAAACGATGGTAAAATCACTTCCTTCTTTTAATTTTAATCTGCCATCGATCACGGGAGCTTTCTCAGTTCCTGATATTCTCATATCTGTACTAAAAATGATCTTGCCGTAAAACGCCTGATTGTCCGCGCGGGTGCTGTTAAGAGGTTGAAAATTATTAGCTCTTAATCTCAGATCAAAAACATAGTTAATATAATTTTTTGTAAAAGCACTGCCATTGATCGTAAATCTGTTGTCTTTGACATCTTTGATCGTGAAACTATTGAATTTGAGACCTTTATTATCAATAGCCAAAATCTGTCCGTTATCTACCTTAAATACACTATTGAGTTTCGTTATCACCATACTAGTCTGAAAAAATTCAAGATTGCCGTGGATGTCAGGTGAAACCATGTTGCCTCCGATAATCACTTTACCACTCAGATGTCCTTTGCTGTCCCGGATATTGCCCAAACTTGCCCCTTGCAGACTGCGCATCTGCATGGTCTTTATATCAAGGACAAGATCCATACTACTCTTACCGCCCAACTTCAAAAAGTAATTACCGTTTAAAGAAACATCATTTCCTCGTCCGGTAAGGGCTATATTTATAGCAAAAACTTTAGCTTTTGTATTGTCAATAATCGCATGGACATCACCAATCGTATCCCCGTTTACCGTTAAATTTTTTATCGAAAGATCGGTTGTAAAATTAGGTTGAGTAGCCATATCATTAATTATGAAAACTCCGTTCAATGTACCATCAGCCAGTAATGAATCCGTCTGAAAAATTCCGGTTAATGTAGCCAGTCTAAAATCCTTGAATATTACTTCAACCGGACTATTGGATGATGTGTTTTTACTTTGGACAATCAGATGCTGAAGGTCCTTACTCAGATCAAAATTATTTGTCTGCAACACCGTCGGGCTAAACCTGATAAAATTATCCGGATGAATGGTCCACGATTCATAATTCAAAAGGAGATTAGCCGGGTGGACGGACAATGAAAAACTATTGTCCCTGGCTCGTCACACTCGGTCTGCTTACAACCTTGCTGGTCACAGTACCGGCACAGGCTGGTGAGTGGGAGCTCGTCTATGCCGCTGACAACCTGAGCGTACAACGGCGCGACTATGCAGGATCAGAGTTGGACGAGATTGTGGGAGTTGTCCGCGTAAAAGCGACACTGAATGCGGTCGTGGCGTTATTGAAAGATGCACAGTTCAATCGCGAATGGGTCTACCGCAGTGGTGGTGCCCAGGTTTTGCAGGACTGGGGCTACAGGCAG
>JACMLK010000109.1 GCA_014379665.1 Saprospiraceae bacterium
CTGTTGGCTATATTGTTAAGTCTTTTGTAGTGATTATATACAGCTACTGAAAGGTATTTTTTAGCATCCGTCTGGCCTATAACATACTGATCCAAAAAGGTTTTGATCTGAGCCGGTGTGATGGTGGTAGGCAATGAGCCCATAGAATCTTTTTTGACCGACGATTTTTTTACCTTCAGTTCATCATTGATGATGTCAAATGCCTGTTCGACACAGGCTTCACAAATATGTCCGTCAATACCTGCAATCAGCATCAGTACATCCCGTTTATCCTTGCCGCAAAATGAACACTTTATATTATCCTTGTACTTTGACATTTTTGGAAAAATTTATTTTGTTTTTTTAGGCTTATTTCTATCCAGTACCTCATCTACCAAACCGTAATCCTTGGCTTCCTGTGCCACCATCCAGTTGTCCCGGTCAGAATCTTTTTCTATCGTTTCAAAATCTTTGCCAGTATGATATGCCATAATATCGTATAATTCATTTCGTAGTTGCTTGATCAGATTATAGGATATTTCCATATCCGTAAACTGGCCCTGCATACCACCGGATGGTTGATGTATCATAACTCTGGAGTGTGGAAGGCAGGTTCTTTTTCCTGTTTTGCCGGCACACAGCAATACAGCACCCATAGATGCGGCCAGACCGGTACAAATAGTAGCTACGTCCGGTGCCACGTATTGCATCGTGTCATAAATCCCCAACCCTGCTATGACTGATCCGCCGGGGCTGTTTATAAACATTTGTATATCCCTTTTAGGGTCAGTGGATTCCAAAAATAATAACTGGGCCTGTATCACGTTGGCTACATAGTCATTAACGGGTACTCCCATGAAGATGATTCTATCCATCATCAATCTGGAGAATACATCCATGCCAACGACATTCATTTGTCTTTCTTCTATAACCTGTGGTGTAAAACCATTTATATCCGGCACAGAGGTTTCCATATATTTATCAAGGTGCATACTGCTCATGCCATGGTGGCGTACCGCATATTTCTTAAATTCATCTTGTGAATACATTCAATAGGATTTTAATAATTCAATTAATTCAATAAAAAACTCATACTCAATTCAGAACTGAATCCGGATGTAGTAACAAATCTGATTACAAATTGTTAACTCGTTCGTTGAGTGCTTTGACTTTTTCTACAAACTTCTCCTGTGAAATAGGGGTATTTTTTCTTTTTACCATGCTGCCGATTCTGAAAAATACACGGTCAGCCAGGATTTCTTCATAGGCTTTATTGACCTGTTCCTTATCTTTCATCAGTTTGTCCACCGTTTGGGATATATAGGAATAATCCATATTGCCATAAGAACGCATGTATGAAAATACTGAATTGGTAAAATGTCTTTTTAAGTCTTCTTCTTCTATTTTTACCTCATATGTTTTGGCCAGATGTGATTTCTGAAGTGACCATTTCATATTTTTGATAAAAGCATCAAATTCTTTGTCAAGCAAATCATCAGATACATTGTCATTCATATCTTTGAGGTATCTCCTTAAAAAATCAACAGGCAGATCGACATCATTATTTTCCATCATATAGTCCATGATATCCCTATACATGAATTGTAAAGCCTGATTGTCATAATACGCCTTCAGGTCTTTTTTGAAGAAGTCTCTGAGAGATGCTTCGTCAGTAATATTTTCATCACCAAAAGTGCCAAAAAATTCATCATCCAGTGCAGCGGGCTCAATTCTGGACACTTCGGTTATTTTGCCCTGGAATATGGTTCCGATCTGCTGATCACTTCCTTCCGGTTTTTTCAAAAGATATTTATCTGCATAAGTTTCGTCCTTGTCTTCCAGCTTTTGGATATCGAAAATAAAGGAATCACCGATTTTTTTTGTCAGTACATCCTGTTTAACTTGCTCATCTTTTATAACATCAACCAATATACTGAAATCTGTATGCCATCCGCCGTCTTTTATCTTATCATCATCCATTTCTTCTGCCTCGATTTTGATCATATCCATAGCAAGAATGGTGTCTGTGGCTTCCACTCTTTTGCCGTATCTTCTTCTTGCCGCTGTCAATTCTTCTTCGACAACCGTGTCAGGTAAGATCACATCATAATACAGGTATTCATCGTCCGCAGAGACCCCTTTGATATTTAATTCCGGTGCCAATCCCAGGTCAAAACTGAATTTATATTCAAGAGGAGTGTTTACATCCAGATGAATATTCTGATTTATCTCTTTATTCGGTAGGGGCTGACCCAGATAATTTATTTTCTGTTCGTCAAGATATCCAAATAATTTTTCCTGAATGGTTTCATTGAGGATATCGGCAAGTATACCTTTACCGTACATTTTCTTAATAACAGTCACCGGGGTCTGGCCTTTTCTGAAACCTTTCAGCTGCGACTTGGTCCGGTGTTTTTTAATTTCACTTTCGAATTTTGATATGTAGTCTGTTGGTTCGAGGATAAGGTCAATAGTAAGGTTTAACGCATCGGTTTCTTTTCTAACAATCTGCATAGAAAAATTTATAATTGATTAATAAAATAAAAGGAACATTATATGATATGTTTGTAAAGTACCGTAATTTTTTGCACATCACAGTCCAAAGTGTGCGGGTGGAGGGACTCGAACCCCCAAGCCTCGCGGCACCAGATCCTAAGTCTGGCGTGTCTACCAATTTCACCACACCCGCATGTCAATAGATAAGGTGCTTTTTTTCAAAAGCGGTGCAAAGATATAAATATTTATTTAAATCAATCTGGAAATAAAACACAAAAATCTTTGTGGCGGAAAAAATGCCACTAAGACGGTAAGGCACAAAGGTTTACAAAGAAATCATAGTATGTCTTTGTGGCGGTAGGTCTGATCTCCGGATAACGTGATGTGGACAAAGCTGATATTCATCTTTTTATTAACGTTCGATCACCACTTCTGTTCTCCTGTTGTACCGGTGTTTGGCTTCCGGACAGGCCACTTTATCAGTACACTCATTTCGAAGCTTTGATTCCCCGTACCCCTTTATGGTAATACGATCTTCTTCAATGCCAAGTGATGTCAGATATTTTCTGACTGCTTCAGCTCTGTTGATGGAGAGTTGAAGGTTGTATGCTGCCGTACCTCTGCTGTCTGTATGCGATTCCAACCTTACAGACATATCAGGATTTTTTTCCATGGTCATGGCCAGGGTGTTCAGTTCATTAGCAGCACCTTTCAGAATATTTGAGCTATTATATTCGTAATAGATATTTTCAAAAACAATGACAGATCCTTTTTCGGTCGGTATGGTTAGTTTTTCAGGTCCATTTGGGTCTGCCATTTCCCGAATTGCTGCACTTACTCCTTCTGCATCATCTGCGATTTCATCATTTTGTGGCTCGAGTACCATATTAAAATGGTCACCGAATGTAACGTAATCATATATCAACGTAATGTCGCTGTAATTTTCACATGTAAAACCAATGAGATACTTTTGTGATTTTGGTAACCTGAATGTAGCATTACCAATGCTGTCCGTGATTAATACTGGCAGGGATGTTCCCTTTTTGGGTGTTAATTTCAATACCAGATCTCCGGGATCTTTGCCTGAAAGCATATCTACATTATAACTGGACAGCGTAAAATTATTCACATCAATATCAAGTGGAGTAACGGTCACGTTAACTTCCGGCACAGGCTCCAGGGTCAGTTTGTCGAGGACTGTAACCTGTGTTTCTATTTGTACATCAGGATCAATATTGAATAAAGGTATCCCGGACTCAAATCTGTAGATGTCATCCTTACCATTGCCGCCAGGTCTGTTGCTTGTAAAATAGCCTGATTTACCATTTTCGCGAACGATTAATCCAAGGTCATCAAAGGAAGAATTTAAGGGTTTAGGCAGTATTTGGGATTCCATCCAGGAACCATCGTTCAGCACAGTTACATACATATCCAATCCACCGGATCCTGAGACACGTTCAGAACTGAACATCAGTAAAGTGTCATTAAGTAGAAAAGGAAATACTTCATTGGCCGGTGTATTGATGTCGTCCCCCAGATTTATTATTCCTGTCCAGGCCTGCCCATCAAAATATGTGGTATACAGATCCATTCCCCCCTTTCCTCCTGGTCTGTTGGAAGAAAAGATCATGGTTTTGCCATCTCCGGTAAGGGTAGGGTGGCATACTGAATATCTGTCAGTATTGATATTAAGCGGATCAACACTAGGTTTGGAAAGATTCATATCTGCTACCATGATACGTAGCCAGGCTGTATCAAATTCAATACCTTTGACGGATCTTTTTTCTTTTACTGATCTTGTAAAATACAGTTTATTTGTGATGGCATCATAAGTTAACGGACCTTCGTGAAGGTCAGAATTTATTCTTTTGTCAAAATTGGATTTTGTTCCCAAAGAATTATCAGGATGCACGGTGGCAAATCCTAAATCAAAATATGGTTCGTCGATCTCTTTATCAAAGATTTTCCCTTTTTCAGTGGTGACTACAAAAGCAATTTTATCTCCGTAAAAAGCAGGTGATGATTCCAGATTGGCAGAATTGACTTCTTTTTCGGTATAAATTTTTATTTTTGAAAATGCATCAGTGTTATATATTTTTTGACATATAGCAGTGGAATATACCCCTATAAATAAAGGTAAAACAATAAAGATAATATGGTATTTCTGTGTCATATCTTTAAAAATACCTTGGATTTACAATGATCGTTTTTATTTTGCTTGGTATAAAATTGTAAGACAAAATGACTTCCAGACTTCCGTTATCAATAGTCCTTATTTTTGACAAGGTTATATCATAAGCAAATCCAAGCATCAATTTTTCAGACAACTGCATACCAAAGATTATATCCAGTGATTCACCGAAATCACCGGCAGACCCTCCGGTACGGTAAGTCAGACCTGTGGAATATTTGTCATATAAGGTACCACTGAGATTCAGATCCAAACCGTACGGACTGAATTCTGCTGCACGAAACAATAGTTGAGGGGTCAACCTGAAATCATTGTTTACAATAAATGTCCCTCCGGTCATGATTAGCAAATGTCTTACTTCTGTAGAAAAAAGATTATTATTATCAAAATCCAGATCTGTTCTGATCATTCTCGGAATTGATGCGCCAAGGTAGAAATTATTGGTATTAAAATACACTCCGAATCCCGCATTTATAAGGTTACGTGATTGTAATGTTTTTGGAATGGACGGATCATTTTCAATACCCTGAATGGCATATAACCGACTGTCCGTATAATCCTGAATGAAATTTCTACCTGACACATTCATACCCATACTGAGCGTTCCTTCCCCCATGAAGAACTTGTACGCATACATAAACTCATAAGTAATTTTTTCGGTGATACCGATCGTTTGTCTTTCCAGATTTAATCCAATTCCAATTCTTTTGCCAAGTCTTGGTAAGTTGGCTGAAACAAGTTGTGCTTTTGGTGCACCGGGGAAACCATTCCACTGATCACGATACAATAAAGTAACCGACAGATAATTTTCATTGCCTGCAAAAGCCGGGTTCAGACTCATTTTATTGTACATAAACTGTGTGTACATCTGTTGCTGCTGTGCATCGAGTGAGATCCAGGTAAAAGTAAAAAGCAGTATCAGTAATTTTTTTATCATCTCTGCAATATTAAAAATCCATTGATCGGTTTCTGTCCATCTCCCAATTCCAGAATGTAAAAATAGGTGCCTACAGGAAGCGGATTGCCACCAAATGTACCTTCCCAGTCATTTTGGTACGGGCTGTTCAAATAGACTTCCAATCCCCATTCATTAAATATTATCAGTCTGTTGCCGGGAAATCTTTCATTATCCAGACATGGTATCACAAACTGATCATTCATACCATCGTTGTTAGGTGTAAATATATTTGGGCCAATGCATATAATATTATCATTAAAGTCAATGTTTACTGTCGCTTCGGAACATAGATCATCACAGAAATCACCACATATCACATAGGTAAAAACGATGGGTTCAATGTGTCTGGGGTCCGGTGTGTAAGTAATGCTATTACCTGATACAGTTGCTATGCCATATTTTGGTAACTCTGATAAGGTCAGGATACCCTGATCAGGGAAAATGTCATTTTGCAACACATTGAACAGGCCGGTTTGTCCGTAATCGAGCTGGTAAAAATCATTTTCAGCAAAGGGTTGAAATTCCACATATATATTGACCGTATCTCTCGAAAAATCTGGGCATCCATCAATGCTGTAATCCAGAAAAATAACGTTGTTTCCCGGTTTCAGCCCTGAGATCACAGGCGAGACAGCATGGATATCAGAGATTATATTCTCTGTATTGAGCGCAGACCATTTCACTGAAACCAAAGGTGGTCCGAATTCAGACATTAATGTGACGAATTCACCGGGACAAGTGGTTATTGCATGTTCCCTAGCTGTAGCGTTGATCTCAGGAGGTGCATTGATATTGAGAATCACAGGAGCGGATGATTTGGATTGGCAACTACCAATAGTGGATACTGCGTATAAAAAATTTGCACCGGTTTTAAATTCCGACAGATCAGCTATAAAAATACAAAGACCGTTAGTTTCACCTATCAATTTTCCAGACTCCCCATGTATTACTTTTATGGTGCTATTTTCACTAATTGTACCAGGGTCAAAACATAGTTCAATACCGATATTCCCCTTGAGACAGGTATTCAATGTATTAACAGTAAAATTGGGTATCTTTATTTCATCAAGGATAACCACTTCCAACGGAGCGGAAGTTGGTGAAATACAATTATTTTGACTGATGGTAAGGGTATAAGTACCATTATAAACATTCGTAACATCAGGGATCTCCGGGTTGAAAATATTATTAATGAAGGTAGGACCCATCCAATCATAGATATAATCGGGTTGGAAATCTGATGACAACTTCAATGTGTCTCCAAAACATACAGGAGAATTGGATGTAATTAAAGGTTTTTGTGGCGTTGTTCTTACTTCAATGTGCACTATTTCCGATGTATCAGATAAACATTCCTTTGATATCATCCGGACTGAATAATTTCCTGCATTTTCCGGTTGAACAACTTTTATTTTGAATTCATTCGTATCTTTTAAAGACTGACCAAGTGGTGTAGACCAGATATATAAGGCATTTTCCACGGGATTCAGGACTGAAATAAGTAAAGAGTCTCCGGTACAATAAAAAGGATCCGTTTGTATGACTGGTGTGGGAGGTGAGATAGTAAAATCTACTTTGGTGGAGACCGGGTCTGAAGCACAACCTTTATTGATGATCACCAGGGTGTATAATCCCGTATCTTTTTGTGTAATATACTGGATCACAGGATTTTTAACATCGGATGTAAATCCATTTGTTGATGTCCATTGGTAGATATACTCTCCGTTATTGGGAAAAACAGAAGGAAAAAAACTGATAGATTTTGTCGAATCCATACATGGCTTGCTATCATTACTGAGCGCGGTAATTTCAGGCACGCTGATGACGGTGACTGTTGTACTTGCATTATTCTGACAAAATGTCGGGGTGGTTATGGTCACTGAATAATCACCTGGTATACCGGGAATGGTCGGGGATGAAACGGAAGGAATGTTGGGAACAGGGCCTTCCCATTTGTACGTGGCATTCGGTACAAAAGTAGCAAGTAAAGTGATGGAATCACCGGCACAGACAGGACCGGAATTAGTAGCACCGATTTCAAGAAGATTATCTATGGCGATGGCTTTATCAGGCGAAAATTCAGAGGTGCAATTGCCTTTGACTGATCTGACTTTCCAGGTTCCCTGAAGGGCTAATTGTGCATTTGGAATGATGAGATTGTTATCCTGAGTGGTCGTAAAAAGCACATCATCTTTGTACCATTCATATTTTTCATTATTGGGGGAGTTAATGGCAATCATATTGAAAGTAGCTCCCTGGCAAAAAATATCAGCCGCACTAATGGTAGGTCGCAGCGGTCGCTCAAAGATAGCCACAGTGGTCACTGCGGTATCAGAAATACAGTCCCCGTTTTTTATGACTAAGCTGTATTTCCCTGCATGACTGTTATTTGCATTTAAAATGACCCTGGGGAATTGACCTGTTTCATTATATCCTGCAGGGCCGGACCAAAAATAGGTAAAATTTGAATTGGTCACAGAGGTACCCAAAACAATATTATCACCTTCACAAGGAGAGAGAAACAAATTATTAACAGTGGCCACCGGATTCTTTAAAATGGTCACTCTTTTTGACAATGAAGGGTTTGATTTACAATCTGGTCCTCTGGCTATTACATAATAAAAGTTTATTCCGAAAGAGGGCTTTAAAATGTACTCATTAGTTTGTGTTTCCTGTAGTAATACTCCTGATGGAAAAGTACCCTGATACCATTCATAGAAAATATTTCCACTATAATTTGTCGATGATAAGACAAGGTCGTCCCCTTCGCATATGGTAGAAAAATTTGTATTCAGCTCCGGATTTGTAAGGGGCTTTATATTTACCAATACGGAGCCAACAGAGGTACAACCATTAAAACCTGTTACAGTCAGTATATATATACCATTAAAGGCTTCGTCAACATTTGGGATGAATGGATTTTCAGTAAAAAATTCTATATTGCCAGGACCTTGCCAGTGAAATGTATAAGTATTTGGAACAGTTGAAGACGGCACATTGGCAAAAAGGCGTAGCGTATCATTAGAACATAGTCCCGCAGAAAATGATGGATGAAGTTCGGTTGATTTTACTTTGACTACAGATGTACAGGTATCTTTGTTTCCCTGATGATCTTCTGCAATAAAAGTCACATTCACATCATTTCCGATCATAGTACAATCAAACGAAGACGGACTGACAGTCATGATAGAAACACCACAATTGTCACTACTTCCAGAATTGACTTCTTCGGGCTTAAGTACATAAGGTTCCACCCCGGATGGATGAAGTGAGATGGCAATGTTTTTGCAATTTGCCTCCGGTGATTCAATATCTTTAACCAGGATTTCAAAACTGCATTGACCGGAATTGCCCGCATAATCTTTGGTACTTATGGTCATGGTGTTTATACCGGCATTTAATATCAAATTTGCAAACTGTAGATTTTGATCTATCTCAAACTGATTAATTAAGGTGGCACCTGCACTACTGATACTAAATTTAGCATCAGCATATTTTAATTTTGCCTGTATGTAACTTTCATTATCCACTGTCTGGCCAGACAATAACTCAGAACATGGATTGATGCCACCACCTTCAACAGTAGGTTCATTATTCGGGATTGCTAAAAATGTCAGTTGTCCGCTTATGATCCACTGATTGAAAATATCATAAGGTATTTCAAAAATGGTTTTTACTATAGAGCAGGTATCGGATTGAACTGAAGTACCGGTACTTCCTATCACATAACCACCTGGACCCAATATCCTGAAAAACTCACCGTTATGGGTGTTATTTCCAAAAAATTCTACTTCGAGCTGCACAGGTAAATTGGTGTGTCGGATTGGGAAAACATCGGCAAAAATGATTTGTTTATTTCTTGCAATATATTTTCCGGCAGGCTCATTAAATAAAAATGAAATCAAAGCAGCTTCTTTGGAAGCAGGACTCACCTTTTCATATACTCTGTCCAAAAGACAATTTTCAGCCACTATAAAATCGATCGGTAGCGAGACCGTGTCTTTACACTGACCGTGACTTGCAATGGAAATAATATTTGAAGGACAAGTTATTACTGGCTTGGTTTTATCTTCGATAAATACGGGTACCTCACATGTGCTTGTATTGTTGGCACAATCTTTATAATTAAAAGTAATGTTATGACTTCCTGCCGCTAAGGTCAATGAAAGAGATTCTAAATCATTTATATTGATCTGAGTCTCATTATTTATCTGGTAGGTACCTGCTATGGTATTTGAAATATCTATATCATAACTGATGGTGGTTTCTACAGAACTGTTGCTGCATATATTATTTATGGAGAGTACAGGACTGCCATTTATGATATTAGGTTCAAAACGCAAATCTATAAAGCCATCCTGTATCCAGTTATTTAGCTTATTCTTTGCAATCATTATATCAAAATTTATATTTGAACATTGCCCTGTTCCGATAGGGGACTGTGCTATTTTAATTCCGTCCTCACCAATGATATTAAAATATTCGGTCACATCATCAATGTCCATGTTTTTTAGGCGGATGTGTACAGCTCCATCACTTAACGGAGCAGCAAACGACGGATTGAAAGGTCCTATGTGAAGTAATAATGTATCTACTATAGATTCCGGCCCGGCCGGAGTTGAAGATGTGACCCGAGCCGAGATAGTTCTTATTACCGGTGATGCGGATTCAATGCAATCGTCAGTGGCTGCCGGTATTTGAATTTCAAATGTTTTGGTACAACCTGAAAGGTCTGTTGCCAAATTGATTGGTTCAGGGCAATTGGATATTACCGGGGCATTTTGGTCTGATATGCCAAAAATAGCAGAAGTTACAGATGCATTGCCACAGACATCATAGTAGACAAAATCAACTTCGGCAAATTTCAAAAAACCATTTACCGGCGAAGGACATGCTGCTATGGTAAGGGAAGTCGGAACTGTCCCCGGAAATGTTGTGGGGTCGTTGATATTATAACTGCCTTTGATGGCAGCGAAATGTAATAATGGACCACAAGATGGTGCGGCTTGAGAATCACCCATATTTTGAAGCCAGACATTAAGTAAAGCATTGATATTTTCCTGATTCTGACAATTAAATTCTTTATTGGTTGCTGCTTTGGTGATGACGGGGTTGGTATCCTGTATTACATGGATGATCTGATCATAGGTGGCGATATTGCCGCAAACATCTGAAATAGTATAATTACGGTCTGTAATGGAAATGCATCCGGACATTCTGACTGTATCACTAAAGAAAACAGATACATTGCTGCAATTATCTGAGATATTATACAGATAGATACTATCCCTGAATAAATCATAGGTTTTACATGAAATAAAGATTTCAGGTTGGATTAAAAATGTGGGCTTTTTAACATCGGTCACTGTAATTACCTGTGTATGAGAAGCACTGTTACCGCATTCATCTGCAACTTCCCAGATTCTGGTAATCAAATAATTGTAATACCCGCATGACGCGGTATCGTCAGACCGGGTAGATGTTTGCGACAAAACCGGAATGACAGATTTGTCACAATAATCTGTAGCTGCCAATGATGGAACGGCAGGAATATTTTCGCAGCTTACAGTGATGTTTGCGGGAGGGGAGACAAATACCGGATCAACATTGTCCATTACTGTAAATGTAGTGGTACCGGGTGTGATGGTTTGATTACCGCACTCATCTGCTACAAAAAAATTGATGTTCATTCTCCAATTGCATATTCCATCCGGTATCATAGGATACGGACCGTTCTGGATATTGCCTCCACCGGTATTAATGATAGTATTTCCGGAAAATATGGCGTATTGAAAAATCGTCCAGTTTACACTGTTGGAACAAAGATCACTGGCTATATATCCGCCTTTATTTTGTATCCAGGTGATCAGCGTATCTCTAATACCTAAAACACAGTTGTATTGTACGTTTGGTACAGTATTGATGGTCGGGCCTGCATTATCTGTTGTAAAGAAAGAAGCATGAGTATTGGAGCTTACATTGCCTGAAAGATCTATGGCAAAAAAGGTAACTTTGACTTTTTGCTTATTACCGCAAAGTGTATCTAAGGAATTATTAAAAACCGAAATGACCTGAGGAAGTGTCATCGTCGACTGAAAATTGAAAAACCCTGAATTGTCTGACGCTGTTGATCCGCCTGCGTTATTGTACCAATCAGTAAGTTTACCGATAAGATCAGCTGTTGATCCGCAATTAAAAGAAGTATCTCTTGCAGGACTTAGGATCACCGGAGGTTCGTTGTCCTGAGCCAATATATTACCAGTGTGTAAAAATAATGCCAATATAGCAACCAATAATCTAAGGCAAAATCCCGAAAACGGCTGATATTGAACAGAATAAATCAATTTATTCATGGATTATTATTAAACTCAGGTTTTGAAGTAATTTATAGTGTCAAACTGCAATTACCCCACAAAGGTAATCCAAAAATTGGGTAAACGATGATGAATTACCCTGAATTATTAAGGTAAAATATTCGTGGGAAACCATTTATGTCATGAAATAAATAGGTATCAGGTATATTTCAATTACTAGTCAGAAACATTTACCAATAGTGGAATTAATATCCCTAATTTAGTTGACTTTTAGCGTCATGGAGTATTCGGCTACTGCTTTTATTTCTGCCAGACTGAGGATATTCTCAAAAGGGGTCATCAATCCTTTACCTTTGGAGATCATGGCTATCCTTTCATTTAGATCAAAATCTGAAATGGTTAAATCTTTGGATCCGTTTGCTCCCAGCTTACCATCAGGTCCATGACATAGAGCACAACTTTGTTTAAATATTTTAGCCCCGTCTATTGCGATAGGGTCACTTTCTGAAGTAGATTCTTTGGATTTGTTTTCCTGATTGGCACAAGCTAAAGTAAAACAAACCAATAATGTGAATACTGCATATTTTGTCATGATCTGATTGTTTGATTGATTTAAAATAACAGTACAAATCTAAAAAAACTTTGCAAATTCTGTAAAGCCAACAGGATTATTTTTCATAAAAAAAAGGCCCGGAAATCTATCCGGGCCCTGTAATAATTTAGAGTATGTTTAAATTTTCATGTTTGAGCGATTGCAGACAAATGATGGGAATTTAAAACATACTGATGATCCACTATTTTTCCTTCATCTCTCTTTCTCTCTTTTTATCCTTTAGTTTTGATACAATTTTTTCTTTAAACTGTCTTTCAACTTTGAATAACATAGCAATCTTTCTGGCAGATATGGCCGTCTTCATTTTTTCAATGTATTTCTTTTGAATATCTATTTCTTTAGATTTACCGTCGAGCATTGCATACATCATGTCTTCTGCTTCTTTGTCCGTCATATCACGATGCGGATTGAGTTCCAGTGAAGTTCTTAACTGATCAATTTCATTTTTATATGCATTATATACCGGCCAGAACTTCTGTGCCTCTGTTTCAGAAAGGTCAAGTTTTTCGGTGATAAAAGCGACCTTTTCAAGTTTTACTTTTGTTTTTATTCTATCTCTGGTCTTTTCCTGTGCAAAACCAACTGCAGATATACCCATTATTAGGGCAGATAAGCAAATTGTTTTGAAAAAATTTGTTGTCATGTTCATTTCTAAATATTAAATGGTTAAAAAAATATCGGGTGGTTAAAAATTTATTTCTGAATCAAAAAGATCGGATGTCTCGTTATAAATAGATAGATAAGACACATCGTCTAAGGCAGACTCGTCTATGAGGTCATTTTCAATCAGTAAATTGATATCAAATTCTTCGATATCTTCGGTCATGTAATCAATATACTCCTCCTGTAGTGCTATTTCAGCGTCTTCTGCATTTGTTTTCTGATAAAAACTGAATACCGCTATACACAATGTAAAAAATATAAGGATGGCAGCATACCTGAAAAAATTGGGCTTAATGAAAGGTAAAACTATTATTTTAGTTGGTTTGGCTTCTTTTTGAATGTTTTCAAGTATCAAAGATTCCACCTGATCAAAATAATCTGTAGGAACATCATTCACGCAGGTCTCAGTGGTACTTATCAAGTACAACTGACTCAGAATACGGTCTTCCACAATTTCAAAATAACTGTCCGGCACTGTCAAAGGGTTCGTCTTTGGAAGATTTGCCAAAGTAGGAGCAAGCTCCTGAAGCTCCTTCTGTATATTTTCACTTCTATTTGTCATATGGTTGCTTTTAGGTGTTCTTCTATTTTTTTTACTGCATGATGGTATGAAGCTTTAAGTGCCCCTACACTGGTATCTGTAATATCGGCCATATCCTGATATGGCATTTCATCATAATATCTTAGATTAAATACTAATTTTTGTTTTTCCGGCAACCTGTTAATGGCAGTCTGCAAATGATCCAGGGCCTTATTTTCATCAAAATACACTGAATCCTTTATATATTCCACCTGGCTTCCATCCAGACTTTCGGCGTATTTATTTTTTTTTGTTTGTATAAAATTCAAACTTTCATTAGTGGCTATTTTATATATCCAGGTATAAAGAGATGATTGTTTCTGAAAACCATCAATGTTTCTCACAATTTTGATAAAAGTATTCTGAAGAACATCATCCGCGTCTTCATGATCTCCTACCAATCTGCGTATATGCCAATACAATTTTTCTTTATATTTACCCACCAAATATCTGTATCCTTCATTTCTTTTAGAAGGAGAAATCATGAACTCCAGTATTTGTGAGTCATCAGGATAAATCATATTGAGCGTGTATTCATACGTTAAGATAGACTCCATTCCTGGTCTGAGGTTTAATTTAGGTAGTAAAATAATTGATTAAATCAGAAAGCATGTATATTTGGCCCTTCAATTCAATTAACCATGTTCCGATTATTTTCAGTCACGTTTTTATGTGTTTCTTTATTGGCATGCAAAGAAAGCAATAAAAATTTTCAAAAGGAATCCGCCAATCCAGCTATATTTCACGAATCTGTCAAAGCACTTACAAATGTCATTGTGCATGATATATTTTCACCGCCTGTAGCCAGCAGGATATATGCTTATGCAGGCATAGGTGCTTATGAGGCAGCCAGATTTGGAGATTCGACCTATCTTTCGTTGGCGGGTCAGATAAATCACTTGTCTGCTATACCGGTGCCTGAAAATGACAAAGTGTATTGTTTTCCGATGGTTTCGACTTTGACCTACCTGAAGATAGGCAAGGTATTGATATTTTCTGAAGATACTTTGGATATTCAGATCAAAAAGGCTTTGGAATTCTATAAGGATACCGGAATGCCGGAAGACGTCTTTGAAAGATCCATATCTTTTGCGGACTCCATCACTGCACATATTATCCGATGGTCATCCTTAGATAATTACAAACAGACACGTTCATTTCCAAAATACAGTCTGCAAAAAGATCCTTCCACGTGGAAACCGACTCCTCCGGGGTATATGGATGGCATCGAGCCATCATGGAGGTTGATCAGAACTTTTGTGATGGATTCGGCTCAGCAGTTTAAACCTGATCCACCGACATCTTTCAACATGAAGGATACAACCAGCAAATATTACAAAGAAGCTAAAGAAGTCTATCTGACGGTAAAGAACATCACTGAAGCGCAAA
>JACMLK010000110.1 GCA_014379665.1 Saprospiraceae bacterium
GGTATCAATAGCGGAGAAATGATCTCTGGCAATATTGGTTCTGTCAGTCTCAAAAGACTGGACTATACAGTCATAGGCGATACCGTGAATACTGCACAACGTCTTCAGGCAGCAGGAACTCCTGGTCAGATTGTGATCAGCAATGATGCCTATCTGAAAGTGAAAGAGTCTTTTAATTGTGAAAAAATTGGTGAAGTCTCTCTGAAAAACAAATCAAAACCTGTTACCATTTTTCAGGTTCTTGACTAAAAACCCTATTAGTGCTTCCTTGATTTTTTTATGATTCCTCCTGTCACTTCCTTTATACTCTGCACATAAAAAAACGCTGCAGGATCAGCTTCCGAAATAGCCTCTTTAATACGATGTATCTCAAGCCGGGTCACGATGGTCATGACAATATCGCAATCATATTTTATATCGAAAGATCCCGGCAAATATCCCCGCTCCCCTTTGTACACAGATATCGCTTTACCAAAATCATTCACTATGATGGATTTCACCATTTCATATTCTTTCGAAATCACCGTGAGTGCTGTATATTCTTCAAAACCGTCCACTACATAATCTGCGGTCCTGGCCGCTGTAAAATAAGTCAGAATAGAGTACATAGCTGCTTCAATACCAAAGGAAAAAGCTGCCCCAAGAAAAATAAACGTATTGACAAAAAGTATAATCTCACTTGTGGTAAATCCATACTTTTTATTGGTATAATCAGCAATCACTTCCAGGCCATCGATCACTCCCCCACCCTTTATAACCAATCCAATACCCAGCCCAATCAAAAATCCACCAAAAATAGCAATCAGTATTTTGTCTTCTGTCACTGCTTCATTAAAATGGATAAAATGCATAAGCAGAGACAACATCAGAATGGCAATCATGGCCTGAACGGCAAAAGTTTTACCAATTTTTTTATACCCGATGTAGACAAAAGGAATATTCAAAACGATCAGTAATAAACTGATGTTCACATGAAAAATGCCATGAGCCAAAATCGAAATACCTGTCACTCCCCCATCAAGAAAATGATTGGGAATCATAAACCCCCTTAGGGCAACCACCGCAGAGAGTACTCCTAAAACAGTGTAAGTTATCCCGGGTATTGAAAAAATACTTTTCCAATGTATTTTCTGATGTAAAGGCACTGATCTTATTTTATATGTTTCAAGCCCAAAACTACAATAATAATACCGTTAAATCAAAGTCTCAAACTTTAACAAATAACTTCTGACTCCAAATCAGCTTTTGATTTCTTCCCATCCCCATTTATGCACTATTTCTGTCAGATAATTTCTTTTGACAGGTTCACGATATTTTTTACCGTATGCAGTATGATAGCTGTGGGTGCTAAGAAATTTCACCTGAAGCCTGTCCCACTCTTCTTCATTTTTGACTACATTGTACACCAGAAACTCTTTAAATAATGTTTCCCCTATACTATAAAACAAATCGGTACCTAAGTAATCTACGTCCGCATCACATAGGATCTGTTCCAAAAGATTAGTTGGTTTTTGTGGTAATCTGGTGGCCCCGATCATACTGCAAATCCGATCAATGTCATTGCTACTGTAGCCCCATCCAGGCAATGTTTCGCGCACATATTTTATGCCCTGCTCTTCATGGTTGAAGTAATTCCACATGATTCCTATGTCATGCATCAATGCAGCTGTCCGAAGTAAATAGGCATCTTTTCCCGCAATCTTCAATCTTCTGATATAAGCATTACAGGCATTCAACACATCAAGCGTGTGATGTACTCCATGATAACTTAATGCATCCGGAATCTCATTTGTTATTTTTGCTATGATGAATTTTTTTAATTTACCTATATTCATAGTATCTGTTCGTTTGCCATTCAATTTATTCATTTTCAAATCTTCTTTGTTCATTCATATGGTATATCTACGAAATACATATTGATAGTTCCTTTATTTTTTGCTTCAATTTTTCCTCTGTATGTACATGAGAACTTACCTTCTATTAATTGAAAGGTAGTATCAGAAAGATTAATCTTACCGGGTTCAGAGGTCGCTTCCATTCTTGCTGCCGTATTGACTGTATCCCCCCAAATATCATACACATATTTTTTAATTCCCACTATTCCGGCAACGACAGGCCCGCTATTAATCCCTATTCTGATGTCAAATTTACATTTATTAACAGGGTTTTTTACCCAATATATGATTTCAAGGGCAGTTTTCACTGTCACTGATGCATGAGATCTGTTCTCTTTGGGAAGTCCGCAGACTGCCAGATATGCATCACCTATCGTCTTGATTTTTTCCAGGCCGTTCGCCTCAATGATGTTGTCGAATGCTTCAAAACAATGATTTAATTCAAAGACCAGATCATTGGGTGACAGATGCTCACTGATCTTTGTAAAATTAACAAAGTCCGTAAATAAAACCGTTACATTATTAAAAAGTCGTGCCTCAGATGTACCTTTGGATTTGAGCTCATCTGCAATTTCCAATGGCAGGATATTCAGAAGCAAGTCATCTGATTTTTTGCGTTCTTCATCAGCCAGTTTTCGTTGTTGTATAGCTTCAGATCGCTGCATTTCTGCCAATTCCTTTTGCGTAGCCAGCTCCTGCGTTCTTTCAGACACCTTGACTTCCAGATTTTCATATAACATTGCATTCTCAATAGAGATACCAATTTGACCTGAAAGCAAATTCAAAACTTCTATTCGCCCGGAGTTAAAGACGCCTTCAATCAGATTATTTTCCAGATATATCAGTCCGATTTTGTTTCCTTTATTCGTAATCGGAAAACATATGACAGACATGATTTTATTATTCCGGATATATGGATCTGATTGATATTTTTCATCCTGAAAAGCATTGGCAACAGATATTTTTTCCTGAGTTCGCCAGGAGTAATTAATTAATGACACCGGAATAATGGTACTACCAGTCACAGTTTCGTTCTCCAGAACTCTGGCATTGTTCGGGCCGGAATTACCTTCTGCTGCAATGATCAGTTCATTATTTTTATTTAATATCAAAACACCTCTCTGAGCTCCGGCATTCTCAATTATAATATATATCAGCCTTCCCAGCAATTCGTCCAATCTTAGCTCACTGGCGAGACTTTGCGATGCTTTTACTACGGTACTGAAGTCAAGTGCATTAGCAGATGAATTTGAATTGGCTGAAGTAGGTTCATGCAAAGTAAACTCTTCATCCCGCACAACTCCTGAATGAAAAAGATCGGGATACTTCATTTTCATTATGTTACACACACCTGTGGCATTCCACCGATGATATAATGACCTCGCGTCTTTCAGGTAATGAAGACTTTGTTTATTCATACCCGCCGCACTCATAAGACGAGCTGCCTGCTGATTTGCAATTGCTTCATATTGAGTGAAACCATTTTTTGACGATGCAGCAATAGCTTGCTCAAAGAATCTTATAGCAGGACCAAATTTTCCAGCCATCGCTTTTTCTTCACCCTGAAGAATAAGCCATTGTTGTTCATAATTTTCCGGACATCCTTTCACCCAATGTTTAAACCAACCAATATTCTTTTTCAATATTTTAGTATATTTCCTTTTATCAATATTTACCATGGTATCATAAGCTGATGCAATGAGGAGACTGTAATAAAAACTCCATTCGCTTACTGCATGAAAACCCAATAAATTAGCCTGATATTTATCACCCTTTTCTGCCCATTGAAGCCCATCTTCAAATTCTTCAAAAAAATAAAACAATGGCAGTTTGGCATTATAATATCTGGCTACAGCCGTCATATTACCTGTTTCGTGTTGTTTTTCAAGAAATTGGTCAGCGTCAAATTCATTATCATTCCAATTACCCGGTTTTGATGTTTGTCCAACCAGTGTTTTCAATACCTGAATCTGAGGAGTAGTAAAACTAAGACCTATTTCATTTTTAGTTCTCTTCAGATAATCAAGATGGGACCTGGTTTCATTGAGCACCAGATTTAATGGCAACCCCGTAACTGATTTTATCCATATAAAGTCAGTGATCCCAAAAGCAACAAAACTTGGGTCTCCATTAGCCATACAATCATTAATGTTACTTAAATTGGCATCAAAATTATCTCTGATGGGATATTTCCAGTGAGCATAAAAGCCATTTACAGTATAACCTAATTTTGTTTTAATGGCAGGTGATTGTGTTTTCCTGTGCAATTTGATGGCTAGATCCCATAAACTAAGTCCCCTTTTGGATAACCCAAGTGCTGAATAGGTAATAGTTGAAAATGCTGAAAAACCCCAACTCGATGCATCGGTAAATCCATATTTGATGTGAAAATTTATAATCTTAAACGTGACTATGATCATCAGTTCCTGATTTATCTGATATGCACTGGTAGAAAGGTCAATAAGATACTTGTTTATGTCAATAATTTCAGGATCCGTACATTCTTTTAGATTGTACAGTTTATCCGTATTTCTGAATTTTGTTGAAAATAAAAAAAGGAATTTCAACAACTGCCAGCTGGCCATTAGTTTGATGGACAAAGGTTTTTCAGGAAATTTAATCCCATATAAACTCATGGCTTTTCTACCCAGTTCCAGCGCTTTAACCGAATTTCCAATTTTGTGAAATAGAGATGAATGTAAATAGTATATTCTGAGTTTATCCAGATTGGTTCTCGCATACTGAAGTATCTGTTCAAATATAATTTCCGCCTGATTATGGTCACTGTTGAGATATTCACTTTCTCCTAATTCGGAATATATGCTATAAGTTAATTCATAGTTTTTTGTCCAACAGTCGTCTTCCAGGAGTAATCTGGCACTTGACAGATATTTAACGGCCACATCATATGAAGTTGAATCTTTAGCCTTCTTTCCTGCTATAAAAAAGAGCCGGCAAACTTCCTTTCTTTCTTCAGGATCGTTGATAAATTGCACGTATTCACCAAAATGACTCACTATGTCAAAAACCACGTCTCCCAACTTTTCATTTGGTGTATTTTCAAACAAAATCCGTCCTGTTTTCAGATGCATCTCAGCTCTTCTGGTTTCAGGTATCAATACATAAGCAGCTTGTTGGACCCGATCATGTAGAAATTTGAAATTACTGTGAATTTTATCAGATTCTTCCAAAAAGTTTTCTTCAATTCCATCCTGATATAATGATAGGGTTCTGTAGTTTACATCTGCAGTCAAAATATAACCGGCCTTTAAAACAGGCGATAAAATATCAAATACTTCATGCTGTGGCTTTTTAACAATGGCGGCAAGGGTACCAAGATTAAAAGTGTTACCTATGACCGAGGCAGCTTTCATCATCTCCTGAGTATCCGGAGGTAAATCTGAAAGTTCTTTTGCCATAAGATCTATCACATTGTCTGTGTAGTCAAGACTTTCCAGCACTTTCTGATCCCATTTCCAACCTCCTTCTTCATCCGGATGGATATATCTTTTTTCGTAAAGTGAAAGCAAAAAACGGTTTATAAAAAATGGATTTCCTTTAGTTTTTGAGTACACATGTCTGCCAAGTTCTTTTGCATCATTTAACGGGATGGCAAATGAATCTGCCACTATCTGAATGGTAGTAGACTGGTCCAATGGCTGCAAACTTATCTCCTCAATATAAACGTTTTCTTTTTTTATCTGATTGATCATAAAACTTAATGGATGGAATTCATCTACCTCATTATTCCTATACGCACCAATGATAAGTACGGGGCTTTTGCCCGGAATGGTCAATACCCGCTCTATTAGATTTAAAGATGGTATGTCAGACCACTGGAGATCATCAAGAAACAGAACCAAAGGATGCCCGGGGTCACTAAAACAAAAAATAAAATCGAGAAAGACCATTCTGAACCTATATTCCTGTTCAGCAGGTTGAAGTTTGTGTGTTGGAGGATATTTGCCAATAATCAGTTCCAGATTGGGTATGACCTCAGTGATCAAAGAAGCATTTGTGCCAAGTACCCCGGTTATTTTTTCTTTCCAGTAATTTATTCTTTCATCACTTGCAGCGAGTATATTTCTGATAGCTTCATCAAACACTTCAATAAATGCAAAATAAGGGATATTCCTTTTGAACTGGTCAAACTTACCCGTGAGATACATACCATTTTTTTCAATAACGGGGCTCTGTATTTGTTTTACCACAATGGATTTGCCAATACCAGAATAACCAGAA
>JACMLK010000111.1 GCA_014379665.1 Saprospiraceae bacterium
TCCATATCGGTGACCTGTGCCCGTTACATCAGCTGTGGCATTAACACCATACTCCCCTCCATACGCCTCTATGCCTGCACCATATCCTGCAACATTTTCACATCTTGCTTCTACAGCTGCACCACCATCATTACTATTATTGAAGTAGGCAGCATAGGTATCATCAGTTGTGACATACAATTGAGATGATACAATACTCACATCACCAGAGCTGACATTCATCGTCAGACCCCAACCTGCGCCAGTATATCCATAAAACCCTACTTCTGAATCGTCCTTCATGCCTACGAAACCCTTGTTAGCAATATTGTTAGCATCCATAAAGGCGATACCTGCAGTACCACCACCATTGCGCACCCGCATACGCCCATTGACATCCAGAAGGAAACCAGGATTATTGGTGCCGATACCAACATATCCATTGTCCATAATGCTCATACGCTCCAGTAAAGCGGTAGGATTAGTTACGGCGTACGTAAAAAAGCCAAGTCTCGAAGTAAATGCACTATTACCAATTGTTTTTAGAGCACCTGTATAATGAGTACCTGTCTTAAAGTACATCTCGGACATAATACCTGTATTCAGATTGGTCGTATTGTCCAGTTTCAGCAACGTAGGTATGTTGCCCGCAATGTGAAGTTTATGGTCAGGTGTCTGTGTTCCAATGCCTGCGTTTTGTGATTTAGCATCACCTGTGCAAATGGTAACTATCAATAGAACTAAGAAGGAAAGGAGAGTAGAAATCTTTTTCATTTTGGTTATGCAGTTTTACGACGCCAAAATTGTGTTCTTCTTCTTCCATAGTATATAGCCAGTGCGTAAGCGGGCAGAGCAGTTTAGTATTCGTACTGAAATATTAGTTTGGGTTGGACGGACTATCTATAAAATAAAAATGCCACCCTAAGGTGGCATCGATTAGTGGCGGAGGAGGAGGGATTCGAACCCCCGAAGGCTTTTACACCTTGCCGGTTTTCAAGACCGGTGCAATCAACCGCTCTACCACTCCTCCGGCAATACAACCGTCTTTCGGACGGGATGCAAAGATAAAAACTTATGGAAACTGATCAAGGGCTCTGGTGACGCATTTGAGCGCGATCCCATTTATGACGTACTTCCTTGATAATCAGGTTGCGACGAATCAATGATAAGGTGATCCAGTGCTCCCTCGCATAGGTGTCATAAGTTTCATTGGCTGTGATAAGGTATTCTATTCCGAGAAGAGTTTGATTTTCCGGAGACTTTTTGATGGGAATAAAACACTTAGCCACAGCACCGAGATTTGGCCGAAAATGCGAAGTGAACTCATATTCATAATTATTTAGGCCATGGTTGCCTTTCTCAACAGACTTGACATTCCCGGAAATGAATATGGGTGTTGAATAAAATAGTCCGAGACCAAGATTTAGTTTTTTGAAGATGTGAAATTCAAATGTGCCGTTTACATGAACAGACAGACTCCGATAGTCTGTTATAAAATGACGTGAATACGTTATAACTCCGGCAGCATTTCTATACTCATATACATGGTCTGATTTTCCGAAGGATGCGATTGAGAGTCCGGGTATTAAAATTAGCCCGTTTCCTTTTGGAGTATATCTTCCAAAATGATAATTAGTACGTATGCCATAGCTCAATTCCCGATGGGAGATCTTATTTTGAAACGGCCTGGTTAGATAAGGGTAAGAAAAACCTAACTCGAACCCTTTAACGTTTGTAACAGTTCGGATACCACCAGATGAATTTTGACAATAAACAGATGTAGTACCAGAAAGAAGGATAGCGATCACCAAAAAAATATTATTTTGATACTGTACAATGTTCATGATGGAAAGATATAATTTCCGTACGTGATGCAGCAGTAATATGAATCTCTTTTGAAAATTCAAATGACTTTAGAAAAGTGGATAACTACATTCGCAGGCAAATAACTTTATTTGTAGATGAAAGTGACGCCGGGACAATTGAAAAAATAAGGCGAGAATATAACCCAATACAAAGCGAACTAATAAGGTGTCATGTTACATTATGTCGTGAAGATGAAATTTTAAAGTTGGAACAGGTTATTTCGAACATAGGTAGATTAGCAGTGACTGATGTTACAATTGAATTTGGAAAAGTATCAAGGGTTGACAATGGCCAAGGCCTTCTTCTTCCTGCAACAGGAGATAATGAAAAATTTCAGGATCTGCGGCGGCAGATTTTATCTGGAATAATTGAGAATCCAGGCAGACATGAGCCGCATATAACTCTTATGCATCCCAGGAATTCAACCTGTACAGACAGCATATTTGAGCAGGTTAAAAAAGTAGTTTTACCTGTAAAATTAAAATTCAAAAAGATCAGTTTCATAGAGCAAGAGAATGGTGGAACATGGAAGACTTTACAAGAATTTGATCTTAACAAGTAGGATGAGATATCATCTTTGCCTTTCCACTCCTTTCCACCTCATCACATACGCATTATGGATTACTTTCAAAAACTTATAAACGACATTGAAACCCATTCCGCAGATGGCATTAGAGACTGTTTTGAAAACGGAATCAGTCCAAACGATGTCTTTAAGAACAAACCACTCATCTACGAACTCATTACCGAATACGGACGAGGCCCTTCATTCAGCGAATGTTTCAAAGTTTTTGTGGACTATGGATTATTGTTCGAGGATAAAGTATTGTTATCCGTTTTTCTGAATAATCCTGATATGCTAAATGCCTTATTGAGTAATAATAAGGATGCAATTAGCAATACCTATTCGTTTGACTGCGCTTTTACTCCATTACATGAGGCATCATTACTTCATATCAGCGCCGAATACAACCATCTTGCATGTGCAAAAGTATTGGTAAGCCACGGAATGGATGTTGACATCAAGGCTGGTGTCGACGAAAACGGCTTCGGTGGACAAACACCCATCTTTCATACTGTGAATCAGCACGCCAACAAATGTATTGACATGATGGAGTATCTCATTTCCAAATCTGCGAATTTAGATATTACCGTCAAAGGACTTATTTGGGGTAAAGGCTATCAGTGGGAAACTTTTATTTCTTCTGTCAACCCACTTAGTTATGCAATGATGGGACTGCTTCCGCAATTTCATAGACAAGAAGTTTTGATTTACGAGGGAGTATCCAAATTATTAAAAGCCAGATATGGAATAGATTATTTTCCTGCAAATATTCCAAATAAGTATGTAAGCAGTTAATGTATGAATGGTGATGAATCCTTTCAAATTATAGATCATCGCTTAGTATCTCTGTCTCATTTTAGTGATAAA
>JACMLK010000112.1 GCA_014379665.1 Saprospiraceae bacterium
ATTAAAAAAAAAAATTATATCATTCCCAGTTGGGTCAGGATTTTAAGAAGAATATTCATAGAATACCAAAATTGAATCACAAAAGAAATAGTGTTTTTACTTTCAGGTTTTACATTTTTTCTAACTTTACTCCATGAGAATTTATCTTTTTTTTCATGTCATGCTTCTCTTAGTTTTTGGATGCAGTCAGGAGCCGCATGACCTGTTAACTCCTGATCAAGCCATCAGCGATTTCGAAATGGAAGATGGTTTCATAGTCACGTGTATAGCTTCCGAACCGGACATAGAGGATCCTGTTGCCATCGTATTTGATGATCAGGCCCGTTTATGGGTCGTGGAGATGCGCGGGTACATGCCTGATGTCAATGGGAAAGGAGAAGGACTTCCAACGGGCAGGATAAAGATACTCGAAGACATTGACAAGGACGGGAAGTACGAAAAAGTATCTGTTTTTCTGGATTCACTGGTATTGCCAAGGGCAGTTTGTCCTGTGTATGGTGGTGTACTGGTAGCCGAACCACCATACCTCTGGTTTTATAATAGTTCAGGGGAATCGCGCATTTTAGTGGATAGTGTATATGCTGACGGAGGCAATGTGGAACATCAGGCAAATGGGTTACTTTTGGGGTTGGACAACTGGATCTACTCTGCCAAATCTGATAGAAGATACAGAATGATTCAAGGCCGATGGGTCACTGAACAAACGGTTTTCAGAGGACAATGGGGTATAGATCAGGATGACTGGGGACGTTTGTTTTACAATCATAACAGTGCAGTTTTACTGGGTGATACGTGGCCACCGTCTTTTTTGCCTGCTTCAGCTACTATATTGAATGAAAAAATAAGAAGAGTTTATGGAAACGAGATGATTGGCAACAGGGTTTTTCCCAGGATTGCAACTCCCGGAGTTAACAGGGGTTATGAACAGGGAGTGCTCGACAGTGAAGGAAAATTGGTGAATGTGACGGCAGCTTGTGGGGTGAGTATTTATGGTGGAGGGTTGTTTCCGGATGCTTTTAATGGAAATGCTTTTTCACCTGAACCTTCCGCTCAACTTATCAAGAGGGTCATCCTGGTAGACCATTCCGGTGAAATTTCCGGTAAGTTACCTTATGAAAACCGCGAATTTCTGACCTCTACAGATGAGCGGTTCCGACCTGTATTTACCACCACCGGTCCTGATGGAGCTTTATATGTAGTGGATATGTACAGAGGTCTTATTCAACACAGCACCTATCTGACCAATTATCTAAGAAAACATGTGCTGGACAGGAAGCTTGATTCACCCTTTGGAATGGGACGCATTTATCGCATCCATTATAAGGATAAATTTGCTGAAACTACTTCTTTAGCAGATAAAAAACCGGAAGAACTTTTGGCGCTTTTGGGACATAAAAACAGATGGGTAAGAATCAGGGCTCAGTGGGCCATAGTATCATCAGGCAAAACAGAACTTTTTGCTCATTTACTTCAGGATTTTTTAATTAAAAGCACTGATGATATCAGCAGCATTCATGCCTTGTGGTCACTGGAAGGTCTGAATATTTTAACAGACAATGAAATTATGAAGGCTGCAGAAAGTCGTGATCCCATAATAAGGCATTTAGCCATTCATCTTGCAGGACAAATGAATGCTGAGTTATTTACAAAACTCAGAAGACCAAATGATAAAACATCTGAAATGGTATTTGTCTCTACGGCACCTGGTTTTTGTAAAAAGGATTTTAATTTTGCAAAAATACTTCTGGCATCCCTTGCACTACAATACCAAAAAGACAGCGTCATGTCTGCGCTGCTCGCCGGAGCAATATGGGAGCATGCCCTGTCTGCGCAGGTTAAAACACTCCGCCATGTGTTTTTAAAAGAGGGAGTATCATCAGAAAGTATCCTTTTAAAATATATGTCCATTTCTCCCACTGAAAATAACAATATTGATGAAAATCTTACCCATTTGAATAAAGCAGAACGTGATCTTTATAATGAAGGAAATGGTAATTATAAAAATTTTTGTTCAGGATGTCACGGCAAACAAGGCGAGGGTATTGATCAGATAGCTCCTCCGGTGCGGCAATCTGATTGGGTGAATCATGAAAATATCAACATACCTATTTCCATCATATTGAATGGGATGAAAGGCCCGATATGGGTATCCGGAAAAGCATATGATTTTGCAGGACCTATGCCCGGTCTTAGGGATAATCAGGCCATGAATGACGGCACCATAGCAAAGATTCTCACTTTTTTGCGGAACACCTGGGGTAGCAAAGGTACTGCCGTACATACTGAAGAAGTCACTGAAGTCCGCGTATCACCTCCAATGAATTTACCATCAAGACTTTCGGACAGCCAACTTCCGGAAAGGAAATCCAAATTGTCATCTAAATCCTCAGGTATACTGGACTCCTTGATAGTAAAAGGAAAGTCAAGCCCTGCATTTAAAGAAGACCATCTTTTGAATATAAAAAATCCGGACAGCTGGCACAAAGTGGGAGGTAAGGCTATTTATCGGTTCTCCAACGGATCTATCATAGGTACCTCAGTGTTGGGTAGTCCGAATACTTTTTTAGTAACCAATGGCGCGTATGCAGATTTCATCCTCGATGCAGAGGTCAGGATAGACAATGACCTTAATTCCGGAATACAAATTCGCTCGAATGATTATCCGACTTATCTTGGAGGAGTTTTTCATGGTTATCAGATTGAAATCGATCCATCCCGAAGAGCCTGGAGTGGTGGGTTGTATGATGAAGGACGGCGTGGGTGGTTGCAGGATTTGAAGGGCAGGCCAGAATTGCAAAAAGCATTCCGACCCGGTGAATGGAATCATTTTCGGATTCAAGCCAAGGGATCACATCTTCAAAGTTGGATTAACCAAATTCTTGTTGCTGATTTTAAAGATAGCCTTACCTTAAGCGGCCATATAGGTTTACAGGTACATGATATTGGAAACGATTCTTCTAAAGCCGGCAAAGAAGTACACTGGCGAAATATAAGGATTAAAGATTTAGGGGGTTATTTATGGTTTGCTTCAGAAGAGTCTCCGGACAACTATCTGTTTGCCGCCATAGATGGAAAAGATTCAACTTATTGGAGAGGTAGATTGCTTACCATAGACGGGAGACAAAACAAACCATGGGAAATAACATCTGTGTCCAAAAAACCTGTAAAAGTTCAGTGGTCGTCAGATGGAGTGCAATGGAAGAGTAAGTTGATAAACAAATTCTCCCATAGGATTCGATGGGCAAGATATATCAGATTGTCTGACCCGGGAAATAAGGATATGGTTATTTACAACTTATCACTAGAGTAGGGGCTCCTGAAAGGCTTGATTTGCTAAATTGCGGATTTGCGTAATTGAAGGAATTGTTGTTTAACTATTTCATTTTACCCATACCCGGTTGTATAATGCCGCATTAAGAAATCCACCAAAAGAACAGCTACATGCCTGATTACATCAGTGACTAATAGGGTAGTTGACTAGCTAAACATAGCTGCATTTACAAAATTCCTAGCGCCGGATGCGCATACATTTATCAACCCACCTGCAATAGCTGCCTGCCCCGAATTAATTTTGCCATTTGTCTTAGACAAATTTGAGTCCGGTAGAACCAGGTATTTCAGCATATTTTTATAGGTATCGAACTCTATATCTTTTAGGTCGATATCAATCAGTGTCTTCAAGCTGGAAGATCGTTTCGACGCTGGATTCGAATACCATGGCCATTTTAAGCGCCAGTAATGTAGAAGGCACAAACTTACCTGTTTCTATGGAATTTACGGATTGTCTGGAAACACCTATTTTTACGGCCAGGTCTTCCTGCGTCCAGTTTTTCTTTGCTCTCTCCACTTTAATCGTGTTTTTCATTGTCAATGGCGTATTTGCGTTTTGAAATGATAAGTCCGACAAAGTAAAAGATAAAGAAATAAGGAACTAAATGTCTGTAACCCCAATCTTCTTTGTTTAGGGTTACCACAAGGTCAAGCAATCCTAAGGTCATAATCATTAACAGGGCAAGCGAAAATGCTATGACTACAGCTTCCATTTGAACTCTTATTTGTACTTCGTCCATGGAAGCAACTCCCTTTATAATACTGTAAATAAAAAGAGCAAAAGTTATCACCGGGAGTAGTGATAAAATGATACCAGTTACGGTGTCTGGTGATAATTTTTTGAGGGTCAAAAAACAGATGGTGTAAGTCACAAACCAAAGAGCTGCAAACATTACTACTTTGTTGAATGGTGTCATTTTGGTGTCCATAATATTTTTTTTAATTGTTTATGGCACAAAGATAAGTAAAGTTTTCTAAATGTCAAGTAAAATTTACAAAATGTCTTTACAAATTGTCTAAATAATGTTATGTAGCTAAGAGATTTGGTTCTAATGCAGGGAAGAAAATGGGCCATTTTGTATGCTGACTGAAACTTTGTTCTTTAATTTCAGTGCTCCAAAACGACTTTAACAGCTAAAAAAAAAGTCTTCCGGTAAGAATCACGATCTAACTGCCCTTGATCGTGAAACTTAATCCGGAAGACTTGTATTTTGTTAACTTACGTAGACAGAGTACATCCGCCACTTATACGGATTGTGATCCTCTTTGTCGCTTTATTTTGTTTTGAAGAATTTTGAAACGCTCTCGTTCCCGTGCTGGTCTGTAGCTTTTATAATGTACATACCGGCTGCCAGGTTAAACAAAGACAATTCAATACTATTTGAAATTGCCCCATCCGTATAGGTAGATGATGACATCAATTGTCCCAGATGGTTATAAATGCTCAGATCAAGAGAAGTTGCTTTTGTATTAGCATATTCGACGTACAAGTTATCAGTGACCGGGTTGGGATATATTTTAAAATTCACAATCTGCCCGTTTTCGCTATACACGGAGACAATTTTTGTGTAATAAATAGTCCCATCCAAATCTTCAATTTTTATCCGGTAATAATTTATGCCTGAATACAGAGAATTATCTTCGTATCTATATGTCTTGAAATTTGACAAGTCAGTTGAAGCAATGACGGTGCCAATCGGACCGAAAAGGGTGCCGCTAGTTGATTTTTCAACAATATAATGCCTTACATTTACTTCATTTGCTGTTTCCCATACTATTTCAGCTTCGCTTTCATTTTTTAATTGTGCATACACATTGACAATGGTAACAGGAAGTAAAGCAGGGCATTCAAAACTAATCGTACGGCTATCTGAACAATTGCCTAAACTCGTTTCAAATTGAACAGATTGCAACAAATGAAGATTAGGAACGGAGAAATAACCTGTTGTGTTTGTCTCCGGTAAAGTGATGCCGCCTGGCAAATTATACGTCATGGTAAAAGTAGCATCCAACGTAGAATCTACAGGGTGAACAATCATCCTGACACTTCCATCGAGACATTCAATTGAAATATTTGCGATATATGGAGTTGGCTCTATTTTAATTTTAGCGGTATTTGACTCGTCTAATGTCGTGACCGGAATCGATCCTTCGTTAATATTTGTTATCGTAGCTAATCGTTTATAATAATAAGTTTCAGGAGTTGTTTGAGATGGTGTATAATTTTGAGACGTAGCATTCACAATATTCGAATAATTGGTACCATCTATAGATACCTGCCATTGATAGGTCACGGCATAGCCACTTGCACTGTTGATTGGTGCCGTAGTTAATACATTGGTTCCTGTGATTTGTGCAGGGGGAGTACCCTCACAGATTGTCTGACTTAAATTAGTCGTTAAGGCATTGTTGACTCTGGTCATCACACCCACGTTTAAAGTATTTTCTCCACCAGTTTCAAAATAGTTTATTTCCAGTTTGGTGTTACCCGAATGCTGAAACAGGATATTGTTATAAGTAGTTTGGGTCTGGTTTATCCATCGGTTAAAAACAAGGTTACCATCCGCATAGAATCTGATACCATCACCCGCTGTGATAGAGGAAAGTACATATGCTCCTTCAGGTTTAAAAGATTGATTGCATAATTTGGCGGCAAAAAATTCAGTATAGGTATTAATGACATGAGTGCTATCTGATAAGGTAGGGAAGCAGTTAGTATTTCCACCAAAACCTTCGGAGAAAACTTCTGTCTTATTGAAATATCCTACATAACTGGTAAAAGCATTGACATTATTCGGTGGAATCAACAAAGAATCATCGAGCCTTTTATATAAATGACCGACCCAATTATTGCTGCCACAGGAAGACTGACTATCCTGCACATTGGACCCTGTATTATTGACAACAAATGACAAAGAAGCTGCAACCGAAGGATTACAATTATATACCCTGAGTAATCCAGAAAATGTGGATGTATAAGTAATAGATGTATCGGTTGTATTACCCACGGTGAAATTGTTCAAATCATTAACCAGGGTGATGTTTACATTTGTAGTAGTAAATGTATAATTGATGCCATTTATGACGTTGACTTTTATATATTCCTGACTTGGGACCGAATTCACTGACCCGGTAAAACCGGAACAAGGAATCTGTGTGGTGCCGAATTGTGTGCTTCCGCTACATTGTGCATAACCATCATTTGCACAAAACAGTGTAGTCAGGAAAAAGGAAAAGATAATTGGGAACTGCCTGCCTTGATAATTAAAAATATTCTGCCAGAATAATTTAATATAAACGGTGTAAATTATTTCCATATATAGTTTTGTATTTAGTTGTAATTCAATAAATAATACCGCAAAGATAGGTAGCTTAGTTTTAATCTGTGTTACACGATATTTGATTTTTATTACAACATTTTATTATTTTAACTGAAGAATGATGGATTAGAGGGAGTCAGATATTAGAATTACCAGGGAAAACCAGTAGTTTCTTTGTTTTTATAATTTTTCAGAATTTCATTAATGTTTTAATGAAATAGGGACAAATAAATTTGTTTAAATAAAAAATCATGTAATCTGATCCCTGAATGACGGTCAATGTTGCAATGGTCGTTTTTTGATCATTCCTCCTTTGGTGTCTTTTACACTGGTCATGACAACAAAGGCATCCGGTTCAATGAGTTCAATTTCTGTCCTTAATTTGTTGAGCTCAAGTCTGGTAATGACTGTATAGATAATGTCTATATCTTCGTTTTCGCCTCGATTTCCATAACCACTTTTCCCGTTATAAATGGTCACTCCGCGCCCCATCTTGTGTATGATCATCTGACGGATTTCTTCACAATTCACTGCTACCACTGTTACCCCTATATACTCTTCTATGCCTTCCACAATGAAATCCAGTGTTTTGGAAGCGGAGAGATAAGTGACCATGGAATACAAGGCGATCTCTACGCCAAGCAAATATGCAGCAGCTGAAAAAATAACCACATTTATCACAATGATGATGTCACCGATCGTTGTTCCGATCTTTCTGCTTAAATAGATGGCAAGCACTTCTGTGCCATCAATAACTGCTCCTCCCCTCACGGCAAGTCCAATGCCGGCTCCCAGAAAGAAGCCTCCAAATACGGCCACTAAAAGATTATCGTTGGTCACATCCGGGAAACTGACTGTCGCCAGACAGAGCGACAGCCCCGCTATAGCCAGGGCCGTCTTTATCGCAAACCGACTTCCCATGACTTTATATCCAAGAAAAACAAATGGCACATTGACCCCTATAATAAGAACAAACAAAGGGATCTCGGTCAGAGAAGAAATAAGCAGTGATATACCTGTTGCTCCACCATCGATAAATTTATTGGACAGTAGAAATCCCTTTAAACCAAATGAAGCAGAAATTATACCGGCTGTGATTAAAATGAAATCTTTGATAAATCTTTTGGTAAGGATGACCATCTCCCTGTTTCCGAAAATCAGTCTTATTTTTGATATTTTTTCCTTCACGTTGGTTTCCTTTGTTTTAAATGCTGAATATAATACAATCAGTATTGGCTTACTCCAATTTTATGCGTCAGGTGGCCCGTAAGCATCAAAATTAATTTAATCTTTTGAGGTAAGTAAGCTTTTCTTTAAATATTCCTGCATGGGTTCCCAGTAGTACTCCCGCCACCCGCTTTCCAAAGCTTCTGCTTTATGTTCGGGTATTCCGGTTTGGGTGAATGTGAGTTTTGTTTTAGTTCCCAAATGTTCAAATATAAAGGTACAGATTGAAAAATGATCATCAGGCCATCCTTCTTCTGCAAAATGCCAGGCCTGTACTATTTTTTCTCCTTCTTTTAATTCGATATTATAACCGTGGCAATATCCGTCATAGACACTGAATTTTCCATCAAGCTCTTTACTTATGGTGGCTTTAGAATTGGTGAAAGCTGCATGTGTACCTGCGTCCATAAGCATATGATATACCACTTCTGCAGAAGCTTCAAACCAGATAGTTTGAACAATAGATTTATAATGCATTGGGTTACCTTTTTGTTTTGATAGAATCTTTGATTACCTTCTTATAATCTAATGTTTTACCATTATTTTCTTAACACAAAGATCCTGTGTCTCCGGATTAAGAATTTCCAGCATATACAAACCATCGGAATAAAAAGTCATATCGATAAATGTGGTATTGCTTGTATGGCACATGATTCTGCCCGTCAAATCACAGAGTTTTAGACTTAATTTTAATTCATCCGGCGTGATAATGTTCAGATGTCCTGACACTGGATTGGGGAAGATATTTAGTTTTATTGATCCCAAATGGGTAGAAGATGAAATTTCATCTATTACTCCATCACAATTATCATCGGTATTATTGCCCGGTATTTCATCCACATCGGGATTAATGCCGGCATTCAGGTCATTGCAATCTTCTGCAAGTAAAAATCCATCCATATCCAGATCATCGTCAGGAGTATCCGGATTACAATCGTCATCGATACCATTATAAGTCTTCTCAGTCTGATCGGGATGTATGTCCGGATCGTTGTCGTCGCAATCGGCAGAAGAATTGTAGCCATCGTTGTCTTCATCAATAATTAATAAATCTCCGTCACAATCCTCGTCGGTGGCATTATTGGGAATTTCTATGGCGCCATAATACACCTCCGGATTGTCATCGTCGCAATCATTTGTGATACACGGGTTAAATTCAATATACCCCAGATCAACACACTGTTCACTAAAGTATATCTTACTGTGCCCATGAGAGCCAAATAATGTATAATGAAATTTTCCACCGATCTCAGCAGTCTGGTCAGGTCCGAAAATCAGAGAATCGCATTTCTCTTCCAGACTCAAATACATATTTATGGGACTATCAGATATTAATGTGATCGTATCACACTGTTTGGCCACATAATATTTATGATGTAAAGTGGAGACAAATTCATAATTAAGAATGCGGTTTACCCCAATGTGATTGCCGTACCCATCATTATCATGATCTGTTCCATAGACAAACTCACAGTTGCAGTACACATCATTAATTTTATTATAATACAACTTTCTGCCTGATTTATCTCTGGTGCAACTGTGAAGCAGTCCTCCTTCCGGTCCGTTGTACACATTTAGCCCTGAACTGATGTCACCAATTCCTTCCATCCATTTGATGGTGTCATACATTCCGCCAAATTTTGGTTTCAACAATTCAATGTACCAGACTGAATCACCAACCCCGTTTAGTATTTTCTCTTTTTTTGAGACCCGTGCAGAGTCTTTTTCTTGTATAAAATATGAGTAATAATGGGAACCCATCGGAATTGTAAAATCAATTTGCAATTTGTCCTCATACCCTGTCAAAGAGCCTGTATACACGTATTGATATATTTTTCCCTGGTCATATCTGATCGGTATTTTATTTCCTGAACCGATCATTTTATAGGTTTTGCCATTCATGGTGCTGTCACCGGAATATGAATAAGTTAGCGTGTTTTCAACAAACTGAACGCCGGTCCAGACTGAGGATGTATAGGTTTGCGACCATCCGTCAAAAGGAAAATCCATATATGACTCTTGACTGGAAACGACATGGACATAAAAGAAACTACTGAGTAACAACACTTTTACTGTTCGCATGATTATTAATTTAGTAGAATGTAGTTTAAAATCATACAAAGATATGACTAATTTAATTGAGACTTTGAAAAAAAATATTTAGGTTTGAATAACAAATTGCTAATAATAACATTTTCTGATACCGTTCAAATAAAAAAATTAGATTAATTAACATTATATTCGCCTCGAGCCGGCTTGGCTTTTACTTTTTTTTCCGCAAAAAAAGTAAACAAAAAAACTCCCAATACAAAAAAC
>JACMLK010000113.1 GCA_014379665.1 Saprospiraceae bacterium
AGAATCATAACATTTTTCAAATACCGCCTTTTGAACTTGAGAGACTAATTTTCTATAGGCATTCGCTTCATTTGGTTTATCGCAATAGTCAAATATATCAGCAGCATTTTGCAATGAGTATACATAATGCAAATTAACCACTGCCGAATTACCATCATGCGTTACATCGGGATTTCCTCCCCCTTTCTCAATTTTACTAGTAGGATACCAATCGACAAAATGATCCCATTCCGATTTGCCCAATAGTCCATTTTCATTCAAATGGTTTTCATACCAGTAAAGTGATTGTTGAATATTAGATACATATTTTTTGACAAATGCCTTGTTGTCACAATGCATCATAAAGTCGTGCACCATATCTATCCATATTAAAGTGAAAGTGGGATGAACAAAGGTGGCTTTTAACGGGTAGCAACTGGTAATCATTCCATCAGGCAATCTGGAATAATTAAATTGTTCAATGGCATTTCTAAGCCAAATGTCTTCTCCCGATAAATAAAGATTGGTCAAAGCATGTACTCGACTGTCGCCTACGTACTGCATTTGTTCGTAGTAAGCATCGCTCACCAAATTATCTTGCGTACCTATTCGAGCCGAACGCCAGCAAATATCCATCACTTTATCATAATTTGGATTGTCAGATTTGAATTCTGCTTTCTTTACAATGGGCGCTCCGGAATACACATTATAATAGTCTTCAATCGTAACTGGATCAGACTGCGTGATAATTTCTAATTGAATAAATCTGAATGCTCTGTACCAGGTTGGTGTGTACATTCTGCCTTTTCCTCCATCAAGTGTATACACATCATTCAATCCAATCACTATTTTATTATCAATTTCATTTCTATTACTTCTGGTTTTGTCCTTATTATATAAATTCTCAGCATAAGTGATTTTTATTCTGGCATTGTTTCCACCTGAAACCTTTAATTCCGGATAGCCTAAAGTCAAATACGTCTGGTCTATCAATATCTTGGCTGATGAATTGGCAGGAATAGTTATCAGTTTTTTCCCTTGTAAAAAATCTGATGTTACTGAAACTCCTTCTGTTTTTACAACCTTAGTGAATCGCTCTAAAGTATCTGTCTGTAAAGGAGTTGACCGTGGCTGCATCATCCAAAAAACTCCACCGCCCATTGATGAAGTACCTGCCAAATATTTTGGGTTCTTCCATTGAGTGTCATCAAAAGAAATTTCTTTCCATCCCCAAGGATAATTGGCAGATTTGATACTATCTCCCGGATTGCTGGCATAAAATCCACCTACAATATCTACACTATACATCCAATTGGGATGATTTGATCGATAAGCTTTATTTACAAACGATTTCCATGACTTGTCTTCGGTATTTATTGCTTTTTCATTTTCAGAAAATCCATTAATCAATAAGCCTGTTTTCTCTGACATTATTCCAAAAAAACGATTTTCTCCCCAATTGATCACCTCAACTGCTACTAAGTTTTTGCCTGATTTTAAAAAAGGGGCAATATCTATGGTTTCATACCTCCAATGTCTGATATCAGACAATTGCGGCCCGTAACAAACCTTTTTTCCATTTATAAATAAATAATAGCGGTTACTGGCTGAAATATTGATAATAAATTTCTCAGGTTGATTTTGTAGTTCAATTGTTTTTCTAAACAAGACTACATTATAATCATCGATAGAAATGTCAGGATGGGTGATCCAATATCCTTTCCATTTTTTAGGTACAAACCGC
>JACMLK010000114.1 GCA_014379665.1 Saprospiraceae bacterium
AACAGGAATGAGATATCTGACAGCAAAAAACACTATTATATTGATTATCAATAGGTTTTTTACAACTTCGGTCATTCTGAGCATACTGGTAACTTCATTAATTATTAAATCGTTTCGTAAGTTCGTCCTGCTCTATGGTGATAAAACATTTCTTTCCTGAAGGACTTTTATAAGGCATATTACAAGCAAATAACTGATCAATAAGACGGGTCATTTCTTCTTTCTCCAATTTTTTGCCCCGTTTGATACACGCTGAGCTGGCCATTGATCTGGCCAGATTATCGTCAATACCCAACTCAAATTCAAGATTTTCAATATACTGATTTATCAGTTTTTCTACTAACGTTTCAATTGACACCGCACTATCCAAACCGGAAGGAGTCCCATGAATAATAAAAGTATTTTGCCCGAATTCCTCCATTTCAAAACCCAATCCATTGACCTTATCCAATATTTTCATCAGAATGCCGGCTCTGGAAGGATCCAGTTCAATAGTGCGTGGAAAGAGTTCCTTTTGAGAAAACAATTCTCCGTTTTGCATAGCTTCAAGATAATATTCATATAATACCCGTTCATGTGCCGCCTGTTGATCTATGACCATCATTCCGGTTTTAATCTGAAATAAGATATAACTTTGGTGTAATTGATAGGGTTCTTTTATATTGAATGATTTCAACGGATCCGTTTCATCCAGGCTCATTTGAAACACTTCGTTTTCAATAGTTTCCGCTTCTGAATTAACTTTAGTAGGTGGTGACTTCAATTGCTCAAGTCCCTGATAGATCTGTTCCCATCCTTTAGTACTTTCCTGACCGGGACTAAAGTTAACTCCTTTTTCCAACGGATAGAATTCCTGCCATTTTTTATTTGTATCAGGTTGTTCAGGCTGATCACCTGAAAATTTATTTAAAAAATTGTGATCCACTGTAAAGTCCAGCATAGGTACCAGACTGTATTGACCTATAGAATGTTTGAGCGTGACTCTTAAATAATTATAGATCAATCGCTCATCTTCAAATTTTATCTCTGTTTTTGTAGGATGCACATTGATATCAATATTGGCCGGATCAATTTCAAGAAAAAGAAAATACGCAGGAAAAACATCCTTTGAAATCAAATCATCATAGGCACTTCTGATGGCATGATTCAGATAGTTGCTTTTAATAAACCTTTTATTGACAAAAATAAATTGCTCACCCTGAGTTTTTTTTGCTGACTCTGCTTTGCCTGTAAAACCGGAAAAATTTGCTACTTCAGTTTCTTCATTCACAGGTATAAGCTTATCATTCATTTGTTTGCCTATAAAACCTACAATTCTTTGTTTGAGACTGGATTTTGGCAGATGAAATAATTCATTACCATTATGGTGGAATGTAAAGTGCAATTCAGGGTTTGCTAATGCCACTCTTTGAAACTCGTCGATGATGTGTTTTAATTCTACCGGATCAGATTTAAGAAATTTCCTCCTCGCTGGCACATTGTAAAAAAGATTTTTTACAGTAAATGAAGTACCGGCCGCCGACTGTACTTTTTCCTGTTTTACTATATTGGACCCTTCAATGAGAATACGGCTACCAAGATCTTCAGAAGCCTGGCGGGTAATTAATTCCACCTGTGCAATAGCCGCAATAGAAGCTAATGCCTCTCCCCTGAATCCCATGGTCCTGATACAAAAAAGATCATTAGCTGATTTTATCTTTGAGGTCGCGTGTCGTTCGAATGCCATCCGGGCATCCGTTTCTGACATACCTTTCCCATCATCAATCACCTGAATACTGGTCTTTCCCGCATCTTTTATGATGACTCTTATAGTAGTACTCTCTGCATCAATGGCGTTTTCCAATAATTCCTTAACGACAGAAGCAGGTCTTTGAATGACTTCACCAGCTGAAATCTGATTGGCTATGCTGTCCGGCAGGAGTTGAATGATATCGGCCATCTTCAGCAATGATTATCTTGAAAACACCTCCAGCATGGATGTGATTTTGTCCGAACTTATGATGACATAAGAAATCATAATCAGGATAATAATGATATAGACCAACCTTACATTTGATTTCTTTTCTGCACTCTTTTTTAAGGTGGGGTCACCATTATATTTTAATCGAATACCGGATTGTATCCTGCCTTTCATTTTCTCAAGAGATACATCCTCATTGTCTGTAGATTGGTATTTACTTAACCGTTCGTTTAATTCATCTTTCACAGGATCATAAAATCTTGGTATGTATCCGAATGACTTTGGTTTTAATCTGTTCCCAAATCCTATTTTAATCATATTTGACAGAGAGTTTACTCTATTAAAACAATCAGTGACTTATTAAGTTTGCCCAATCAAAGATCACAATTAGATGTTTAAACATCTATTTTGGCATATTTTGCATTTTCCTCGATAAACTTTCTTCTTGGTGGTACTTCATCACCCATCAACATACTAAAGATCCTGTCTGCTTCCATGGCGTCATAGATAGTGATTTGTCTCAGCATTCTCATATTGGGATCCATAGTAGTCTCCCAAAGCTGTTCTGCGTTCATTTCACCAAGACCTTTATATCTTTGAGTTTTTATACTGGTATCTTCTTTACCATTGGAATAATTCTCTATAGCTGTTTTTCTTTCCTCATCATTCCAGCAATAAATAAAATTTTTCCCTTTTCTTACCTGATATAACGGAGGAGCAGCTATGTATATATGACCCTTCTCAATGAGTGGTTTCATGTATCTGAAGAAAAATGTCATGATCAGCGTTGATATGTGACTACCATCGACGTCGGCATCACACATGATGACTATCTTGTGATATCTTAATTTTTCAATATTCAGGATTTTCTCTCCATCTTTCTCTTCTATACTGACGCCCAGGGCAGTAAACATGTTTTTTATCTCTTCGTTTTCATATATTTTATATTCCATGGCTTTCTCGACATTCAAAATCTTACCCCTGAGTGGCAAAATAGCTTGAAAATGTCTGTCTCTTCCTTGTTTGGCTGTACCGCCCGCTGAATCCCCTTCCACCAGGAATATTTCTGATTCTACCGGATCTTTTGAACTGCAATCAGAAAGCTTGCCGGGCAATCCGCTTCCTGTCAGCACATTTTTACGTTGTACCATTTCTCTGGCCTTTCTTGCAGCATGACGTGCTGTAGCAGCAAGAATGACTTTATCAATAATTCTGCGAGCCTGCATAGGATTTTCTTCCAGATATGCTTTTAGTACATCTCCCACACATCTCGATACGATACCGGTAACCTCGGAGTTGCCCAATTCCCCTTTTGTCTGACCCTTAAATTGTGGTTCGGGAACTTTTACGGATATAATGGCGGTAAGACCTTCTTTAAAGTCTTCTCCCTGAATCTCTATTTTCAGTTTGCTGAACATATTGTTATCATCACCATATTGTTTGAACAATCTGGTAATCGCCCTTCTGAATCCCTGTACATGCGTACCTCCATCCCTGGTATTGATGTTATTGACATAAGAAAAGATATTTTCCTGATAGCCGGTATTATACTGCATAGCCACTTCAACCTCTACATTATCTTCTTTACCTGTGACATATATCGGCTCTTCTATCAATGGGGGTCTGGTTTCATCCAGATATTTGACAAATTCTCTTAACCCACCTTCAGAATAATAATGCACTAATCTCGCCTCTCCATTTTCGTCCACTTCTCTTTCGTCTTTAAGAGACAGCTTAAGTCCTTTGTTCAGGTAAGCCAGTTCTCTGATTCTGCCTGCAAGTGTATTAAAACTGTATTCTGTGGTTTCAAAAATAGTGTGATCCGGCCTGAATGTCACATACGTACCCTTTTTATCTGAATCACCCAGTGTTTTTACAGGACCAAGTGGTATACCCAATTCGTATTCCTGCTCGAAATACTTTCCGTCGCGATGGACTTCTACCCTGACATATTCAGAAAGCGCGTTGACACAGGATACACCCACACCATGGAGACCACCTGACACCTTATAAGTATCTTTATCAAACTTACCACCGGCATGAAGCACTGTCATAACCACCTCAAGAGCAGATTTTTGAAGTTTTTCATGCATTCCGGTCGGAATACCCCTTCCGTTATCTCTGACTGTGATCGAATTGTCTTTATGTATGATCGTATCAATATGTGTACAATGACCTGCAAGATGCTCATCTATGGAGTTATCTATTACCTCCCAGACAAGATGATGTAATCCCTTGACATCAGTACTCCCAATATACATGGCAGGACGCTTTCTGACAGCCTCAAGTCCTTCAAGTGCCTGAATATTATCTGCACCGTAATTATTTTTTGATTTTTTATCTTCACTCATATCTTTGAATAAATCTGATTTATTTTTTGGATGGCAAAGATAATGATTTCTCGCTACTTAAACAATAAATATTTATATTTAACGCCTTAAAAATCAGTGTTTTTATATAAAAATTCAATGATTGCCAAAGAAGGTTTAATGGACGTTAAAATATGTATTGGCTCTGGTGTAGTTATCTGGAATCCGGAAAAAGAAATCAATAATAAAACAGGTGAAATCAAACTTTTACACTCTTAAATATCTGCATATTTAAATGATAATTTCTTGAAGTCTTATTATTCATGTTAAAATATTCCCTTAATTCCTGACTTTATCAGCAAGCGTGACCGAACCGGAATATTCTATGACTTTTCCATCAATAAATAGCACACTTGTATAATATACAAATACGGCCGGATCCAGTCTCTGCCCGTTAAAAGTCCCGTCCCACCCATCTGTACCGGTTGGATCAGGTCTGTAATTGCTTTTTTCAAAAACTAAATTGCCCCAGCGGTCAAAAATAGAAAAAGTCTGGACTTCTTCTACCCCCGGACCAATGACTGGCTGAAAATAGTCATTATTCCCATCACGGTTTGGAGAGAATATATTTGCAAAAAAAACATTTCTAAGATTCTTTACAGAGATCGTGATATCATCTGATCCTGTACATCCGTTGATGTCCGTTACAGTAAGTAAATAAGTGGTACTCTCCGAAGGATTCAACTCCACCGTCTGACAATTTGAAGTCAGACAATTAAGAGCGGTCAACGGCGTCCAGATCAATGAATCCAATGCCACAGGCGAATCAATAAGCGCATTGATCACCGGTGATGGAAGACCCAACTGAATCTCCATATCTGATCCCAAATCCACATCAATCTGATCAGGTTGTGTGATGGTTATGATAGTGTCGATGGTACATCCTGCTGAGTCAATCAGATTTATAAAATAGACCCCTGCAAAAACACTTACACAAGAATCAATAGGATATCTTGTGCCGTTATTGAGTTGAAATGTATATTTATTTCCTGTACCTCCGGTAAGATATTTGACAGATATACAAGTGGTACCACCACTGCAAAGTGGTTCGGCTACGCTGTTTAATTCGCCTTTTAGTGAAACAGGTGCCATGAGATCATGGCATAAAGTATCTTTACATCCTTTGTTGTCAGATACTGTGGCACAGTAAGTTCCTGCAGAAAGACCGGATGCCGTTTCTTTGTCAGCAACAACACCATTTTGCCAAACGTACGTTTTAATACCCGGATTTCCTCCGGTAGTCATGAGTGCTATTTTCCCTTCTGTTTGATTATTACAATCCAGTTCTACAGATCTGACATTATCCACGGATGCTTCCAATTTGGCCGGTCCGGTCAGTGTCAAAGTATCTTTATATTCACAATTGTTGCTGTCACTGATGACTACTTCATAACTTCCGGTACCAATATTACTTACAGTAGGAGTAAACTGACCTATATTCCAGTTGTACGTATAGCCTAAACCAGTACCTCCTGTGGCTGCCACTGTCAACGATCCGTTGCTGTCTCCGAAACATGTCGGATTTAAAGCAAAAGTTTTGGTCTGATCCAACGTTAACAAAGGGTAAGTACCGATTGTAAAAAAAACAGTATCCGACGTGCATAAGCCCTGAGTGGCAATAACCCAATTTGTGCCTGTGGGAAGATTTATTGCAAATGGAGCTACAGTCCCTGATGACCAGGTGTAGCTCAGATTAGGAGGACCACCAAGGATAGCTCCCTGTCCTGTAGAAAGACCAAAACAGGTCACATTTCTTGTGTCGGGCACCGGAAAAGTGATTGGAGCGGGAGATGTAATGATAATATTTGTATCCTTCTGACATCCTGCGGGATTAATCACAGTTAGTGTATATTCCCCTGCTTTAGCTATTAGTGTATTGTCAGAATCTATAATAACCGGATTATTTTTGACTGTCCATTCAAATAGATAGCCCGTCGGATTTCCACTAACGTTGACCACTGCCTGCCCATCTGCTTCACTGCATATTGCATTGGTGACACTGGTAGTGAAGATAATAGGAGCAGGTTCTGTGATCGTTAAACTATCGATATTTGAACATCCGTCAGAACCTGTTACTTCTACCGTATATGTGCCCGGAGGTATATTTAGTAATGTCTGCGCAATTCCGATTACTACTCCCCCACTATCTTTCCAGGAAATGTTAAACGGTCCGTTTGATCCCAGAATATCCACTCTAATGGTGGCATCATTTTTTCCTGCACAACTGATGGGTTTGACCAATTCCGGAGTAATGTCCAGGGTACCGGCATCATTAAGCAAAATTGATAAGGTTGATGTGCAACTATTTGCATCCGTGACAGTCACCACAAAAGTACCACCTGTCAGATTACCTATACTATCGGGGTTGCCGGGTTGGATCGGATTCCAGTTATACATATAGGTTCCTGTGCCTCCTGTAGGGTGTAATGCGATAGATCCGTTAGTAGTACATCCCGGATTCACAACCACTTCATTTATCAATATAGGATTGGGTTCATTAATGGAAAAAAAGACAGTATCCTTACAGGCATCCGCATCAATGACCCTATAGGCATAATTACCTTTGGGCAGCCCGGTGATGCTGAATGTATCGCTTTTAGGGGTCCCAAGATTAGGGAAGCCTACTAAAGGCAAAAATGTATAATCCACCGAATATGGATTGGCTGTCAGGATCACAGTTCCATCTGATCCGCCGGAGCATAAAATATCTGTTTTTATAAAATTCATGTCAATAACGCGATCAATTGGCATCGTAAATGTCTTTACATTCGTATCGCACAACAAGGTATCCCTGACATTAAAAGTAAAATTACCCGCCCCGATATTGGACAGATTTAATGGAGATGTAAATCGAATCCAGTTATTCCCGTTCAGGGAATATTCATAAGGATTTCCAATTTGCCATGGCGAACCACCGCTGGCAGTAATTCGGATTTCACCTTTTTTAATTTCTGTACATGGCGCATCTTTAATTACCTGGAGGTTCATCCTTAGGGTATCCAGCACTAACTCAAATGTATCTTTTTTAATACATCCCGCAAAATCTGTCACGGTTACATAATAAACTCCCGTAGATAATGACCCGATGGAATCAAATTTTGTTCCGCTGATCAGATTTGACCATTCATATCTGTATGGAGATATACCTCCAACCACATTTGGCAATTTAATGTACCCGTTTTTTCTGTCAGAACAAGTGGCATTTTTTATTTTGGGTGTATCATAGGACAGCGCAACGTTATTACTAACATTGATAGGTCCAAGTGAAAACATAATATTATTGGCATCTGTAAATACAATGGTATAATTCATCTCAGGTATGTTTGAAATGGTCACCCGCTCACCATCAAGTGCAATAGTTCCGGTATACATTCCCCCGTTCACGTTGTACGAATACGGTGGGGTGCCTCCGGTAGCATAGAAAGTAATAAATGCATCCATGAAATTATTGACACCATCGGCATCACACTTATTGTAAAATGCAGTAAGCGTGTTGCTCTTAATCATAATAGTTCCTACATTCGAAATCATCTGATCTGTACAGACAGTTTTCCCGTTTTGGTCTACATTACAAATTTCCAGATCAAGTAATAACCCATTGAAATACACCGGAGAAACATTTCCTGCATTTCCGATCAGATCAAAACACAAGGTAAATAAAACTTCACCGTCAGGAATAGTGGTAGGATCACTAGCCCATACAAAATTTATATACCCGTCTTCTTTCAATAAACAGTTGAAAATATCAATTCCAAAGAAATTGTTCAACAATAACGGATGAATATACCTTGCAGGACATTCGGGGACGACCAATGTGGAATTATAGGAAAGATTGAATTGAATGGATTCAATATTTGTAAAGTTTTTAGAGGTGACATCAAGACAGACCTGTGTTCCCGTTTCACCCATGCCGCTTGAGACCGTGAGTTCCAGTGTATCTATCTGAGCAATACAGTGCTGGGTAAGTCCAATGAAGAGAATAATCCTTAATGTGGTCAATAATGTAGATTTCCTTAATATCATTTGATTCAAAGAATTGATCGTTATAACTTATGTAATTAAAAACACTGCAAATGTATGTAAAATTTTACTTATACATCATTTTGTAAGAGGGAAGCTGTCGATTTTAAACGCAAATGTACAATGATTGTTGTTTTATTGTACTGCTTTTTGAT
>JACMLK010000115.1 GCA_014379665.1 Saprospiraceae bacterium
AATAATATACCTATGATCAGGGGTATTAGAATAAGTTGCCCTATTGTCAGCACCATATCTCCAAAATTAATATTAAAAATGGTGCTCCCTCCATTATCATATGGAATCAAAGTGCTTAATTGCTCAAAAATGAAAGGAGTGGATAAGGCGCAAAATAACGTGGATATCATAGTCAAAATCACTGAAAGGGCTGAGTTGGCCCCTGAAAGATGCACTGCATAATTGGACACATTTCCTCCGGGACATGATGCAATTAATATCATGCCCATTGCAACACTATATTCAGGTTTTAATACCCAAACTAATGCTATAGTAAGCAACGGTAATAAAATCAATTGGGATATCAAACCGGCTATGACTGATTTTGGGTTTTTAATGACATATATAAAATCAGATATCTTCAAATCTAAAGCCACACCAAACATTAGTACGCCTAAGCAAATATTGAGTAATATGATCTGGTTATCATTAAAATTGATGGTGATACTGTCTATTTCGTTCATTACTTATATTATTATTAGTGCATTCAAGCAGAGATACGGCTTGCGCATGGGTAACTCTTTGGATATGGCGGGTATTTTAACGCAGGATTTTGAAATAAGAATAACATTTCATTATGTTCTATTTCCGAACAGAACACTATATAGTAATCCCAGGCGTTTAAATAACCCAACAATTATCTAATGTAAAAGTATCATACAATTTTTAATCACCAAAATTATTCGGGAATTTTATAATGTTTAATATATTTGTGTTTTTTATCATATGTAATTTACTCAATTACTATTACATTTAAAAAATAACATTAAATGCTGTTATATAAAACTTCATTAATTTTTGAAAAAATAAATACGCGGAAACTTTTTCCGGGACGCTATTACATTTTTGCAATCTTATGTGTTTTCTCATGCACTAAGCCTGTGGAGAATCAAAGTGTTGTGACTTTAAAAGCTGAACCAGAAGTTAATATTTATGCTGAATTTTCAAAACTAATGGATGCGCAGATTATTGAGAATATGAACATTCATCGGTGCCCTGGTATGGCTGTCCTGATACTTAAAGATAATCAGGTTATTTTTGAAAAGGAATACGGGACTAAATCTGTTCATTCAAACGAACCCATAGATCGTGAATCTATTTTTAGATTAGGATCTGTATCAAAAGGCTTTGCAGGTATTTTATCTGCTATTTTGATAAATAAAAATATGATTCATCTGGATGATCCTCTTTTTATGTACATCCCGGAGCTGACACTTAAAGCAAAAACCCAGGATAAAATACTTAGAGTAAAACACATCCTGACCCACTCCTCAGGACTTACCGAGCATGCTTTTTCAAATCTGGTAGATGAAAACCAGTCCATGGAGACTATCATTAATAATCTTAATCACATAACACCACGGGATAGTACCGACAAATCATATGCTTATCAAAATGCCACCTTTGGGCTTATTGAAAGGGTAATAGAAAGGGTTACCGGAATGACGTATGCAGAGGCACTAGATTTTTATCTATTCTCTCCGCTGGAAATGTGCAAGATCTCATGCTCATATCAGGCTATTTGTCAGGCTGAAAATGTTTGTGCCGGACACAAATACGGTAGTAGTAAAACAGGATTTAAACAGATCAGCTTCAGCCCGCATTATTACAATGTAGTATCTGCAGGTGGAATTAATGCGTCGCTTGGTGATATGCAAAAATGGCTCAGCGCTGTCATGGGTTACCTACCTGATGTCATTCCGGCTAAAGCACTTTCAATTGCTTTTCATCCCTATATCAGTACCAAAAATGACGATAAATATTTTAACAACTGGCCCGGAGTACAAGAAAGTGGTTATGGGTTAGGATGGCGGTTAATTGAAACCCATACCAATCATTTGATATATCATGGCGGATTGGTAAATGGTTTCAGAACAGAAATAGCTTTTGACCCTGAAAAAAAACTGGGTATCGTGCTTTTGTTTAACTCCACATGTGCATACAGCAATCAGGCAGTGCCATTATTTTTCCAGTTGTGGGAAGATTATTCACATCCTTGTAATGAAAATTATTTATAAATAGTATCTTATTAGAGTCAGCTGAAAAAGTCAAATGTAAGAGCTGCGTAAAGAATTGATACACGAAGTATCAATTTAGCTGCGAACTGCTGGCAACTGCACAGCAGCTAGTTGTAAAGTCAAGGTGAAGAAGGTGAAGTAGATTGTGTGCAGTTGACTTACAAAAATAAATATAATTCTGATGTATGTTTAAAGGAGCATTGATCATATTTCCCTTGCGCTTAATTTCTAATTTATTTACGTAATTATTTTATTTTCATTTATTTTTGTGACTTTCCGCAGACTCTAATTACTATATGGCACATCACATTCTGATCATGGGAATATGTGGTACCGGCAAAAGTACGATCGGAGCATTGGTTGCTAATCATTTTGGTATCATTTTCATTGATGCCGATGCATTTCATCCTAAGGAAAACCTTGATAAAATGGCATCCGGAATCCCGCTTACAGACGATGACAGATATGAATGGCTTGAAAATATAGCAAAAGAATTACAACTACATGAAAAACAAGGATTTGTATTGGCTTGCTCCGCACTAAAAGTTAAATATCGCGAAGTTCTATGCAGAGATCTGAAGATAACTATGCACGTAATACATCTCGCCGGAAGCAAAGAACTCATTGAAAGCAGGATGAAGCAAAGAAACCATTTCATGCCTTCATCTTTGATAAACAGCCAGCTTGACATACTTGAAATTAGTGACGATATGATCAATATTGACATCAAACTATCTCCTCAGGAGATTTTGCACCAAATAATACAAACAGCAGGTCAAAATTACTCTTAGATCATTTATCTAAAAAATGTACATTTGCCTTTATATAATGTTAAGAAATAAAACCTAAATAAAATTGAAGGCAGATATTGGAATCTTAGGATTGGGGGTCATGGGTAAAAGTCTGGCGCGAAACTTTGCTTCCAGAGGATTAAGAGTCGCTGTATATAATCTTCCATTACCCGGAGAAGAAAAAGTAGTGGCTGACTTTATCAGAGAATACCGGGCAGAATCGTTTATCGGTGGTAAGGACATGAAGGATTTTATTGAGCAACTCCACACCAACAGAATCATTCTCCTGATGGTCAAATCGGGAAATGCGGTGGATGAACTTATTGAACAAATCAAACCAAATTTATCCCCCGGTGATATCCTCATTGATGCAGGCAATTCATTTTATAGGGATACAATCAGACGTGTAAACTATCTTAAAACAAGCGGCATTAATTTTGTCGGCATGGGTGTCTCGGGGGGAGAAGAAGGTGCTTTAAAAGGTCCCTCCATTATGCCTGCCGGGACAGACGACGTAAAAATAAGATTAATGCCATTGCTCAGAAAAATAGCTGCCATTGCAGATAAAAAACCTTGTGTGGCATGGATGGGTACTGATGGTGCTGGACATTTTGTCAAGATGGTGCACAACGGCATTGAGTACGCAGATATGCAGATTATCAGTGAAGTTTACCACATCTCTAAAAGTATTATGGGTCAGTCAAATCACCAAACGGCTGACATGATGCAAAGCTGGCAAAAAACAATTCTAAAGAGTTATCTGCTTGAAATCACTATTGATATATTAAGATATGAAAATAAGGGAGAATCTCTACTAGAAAAAATTCTGGATGTAGCCGGACACAAAGGTACCGGACAATGGAC
>JACMLK010000010.1 GCA_014379665.1 Saprospiraceae bacterium
AGAAATCATCAATCAGATCGTTTGGGATACTATATTGGCGAACAGTTTTTTGAAAACTATTGAGCGCAGGATTTACGCTTATCCCATTCCTGATCGCATGATGTACATCTTCTTCAATCCTGTTGAGAAGATATTCTTTTGGATAGTCATGAAATGTATCCACAATTTCATCTGCCATCCTGACAAATCCATAGATATTATAAATATCCTGTCTGATTTCAGGCGCAAGAAGACGTATCGCCAGCGAGAAAGAGGTGGAATACTTCTTTGTCAACATCCGGCTGAAATCACCGGATACATGATGGAAAAGATCAAGCTGTGTATGCATCAACCTTTATCTTTTTGATGATTTCACATGCTACGATTTTACCAGACATGATAGCAGGAGGTACGCCGCCACCAGGAACGGTAAGTTGACCTGTATAAAAAAGGTTCTTTACTTTTTTGTTGCGTATGGAAGGCCTGAAATAACCCGTCTGAAACAACGTATTTGCCATGCCATATGCATTTCCTTTATAGGCATTATAATCTTTTGTAAAATCATTGATGCAATAGGATTGCCTGATGACAATATGTTCCCGAATGTTTTCACCTGTCAATTCTTCAAAGCGCCGGATTGTTGAATCATAGTAAATATTACGGATATGCTCTGTGTCTTCAATGCCGGGTGCTATAGGAATGAGGATGGTCATGCATTCATGTCCTATGGGAGCTACTACAGGGTCAGTGATGGAAGGAACATTGACATAGAACAAGGGTTGGTCAGGCCACTCAGGATGATCGTAGATAGCTTCTGCATGCGTATCGAATGAACTATCAAAAAATAAAGTATGATGCAGGACTGACTTGAGTTTCTTGTTCAGGCCAATAAAAAAGAGCAGGGCAGAGGGTGCAAATGTTTTTTTTGTCCAATACTTTTCAGTGTAGTTGCGATATTCTGCAGGTAAAAGCGATTCTGTATGCTGATAATCCGCACCGCTGACAATTACTTCAGGTTTATAATCTCCGGAGGTAGATATCACAGTCCGGATTTTTGATTCAGACACTTCCAGTCTTTCGACTGCTGTATCAACTTTAATGATGACACCCAATTCAGAAGCGAGTTTCAGCATTCCGGCTACAACACTATACATACCTCCTGCAGGGTACCATGTACCCATTTCAAGATCAGCATGATTCATAAAACTGTAGAAAGCAGGTGTATCATCCGGTTTGGCACCCAGGAAAAGAACAGGAAATTCAAGCAGGGAGATCAGGTATGGATGTTTGAATTTACTACGAACAATATGGCGAAGGGATTGCACAAATAAATGTTCATTTGTCATAGTGTGTGGTGTTACAAAATCAAATAAGGAATGACCGGGTTTAAAAGCCATTTCTTTTACAGCCAGGTTGTATGTCATACCTGCCTGTTTAAGAAAGCTTTTTAAATGAATGCTACTTCCCGGTTGGTACCGGTCAAAGAGTTGATATAATTCTTCTTTTGACGCAGGAATATCTTCATAGTTGTGCTGACCGAAATAAATACGGTAGGAAGGATCCAGTCTTGACAATTGATAATAATCCGAAACACGATGTCCGAAATCAGCGAAAAAGTTTTCAAATATATCCGGCATCCAATACCAGGATGGTCCGATATCAAAGGTGAAACCCTGTTTACGCCATTGACGGGCCCTTCCTCCGGGCTGATGATTCTTTTCCAGCATGGTCACCTCGTACCCCGCCTGGGCAAGATAGCAGGCGGAAGACAATGACGAAAATCCTGAACCAATCACAAGAGCCTGAGGAGCCATAATTTATTTTGTCTAACAAATATACAAAATAGTTAGACAAATTATGACATAAAAGAGTTTAATAAATCTTTAAGATTTTTAAAAATCGTGATATTTTTCACAGATGGCTGTTTTGCCATTGTTTGTAAATGATACCCGGTGACCATGAATTTGTCATCAGCTTTCATCAGTTTCTTCCGAAAACCTCTGAAATACTCGTTTAAATCATTATCCGGCGGACCTATTGTCATATATGTGATATAAACTGTGATTCCTTTATGCTGAATTCCTTCCAATGATTCCATATCGACATTGGGGCCCAGGTAAATTGAATCCTTGCCTAACATCATCAATGCATAATGGATAAATAATAGTCCCAATTCGTGTAATTCATTGATAGGCAGAAACAGGACATATCTTTCCTTGCCGGATGCGGGTTTTGGTAGGTTTTCGATCTGGTAGAATAATTTCTGCCGCAACAGGTTGGAGACATAATGCTCATGGGCCACAGTGATGCTATTAGTCTGCCAAAGCGAACCGATGTGTTCGAGGAAAGGAACCATCACTTTCAGGAACAAGTCATAAAAGCTCATTGAGCTCTGAAGACGGTTGTATGTGTCTTCAAAATGACGGGTGTCATAACTGAGCATGGCCATTTTCAGATCATTGATGACTTGCTGAAAATCATCTGTTTTGGACAAAGCAGAATTTACTGCATGTGTGAATTGCTGATCTGTAA
>JACMLK010000116.1 GCA_014379665.1 Saprospiraceae bacterium
ACATTCCGGGATACGTTATTTTTTGAAAACGATATCATCCTCACGGCCAATAGTAACAATACGACTATTTCTTTTATCATGAAACTGAATACAAATGGTCAAATGATATGGAAACGAAAATTTGAATCCGATATTTCAGTTACTATTAAATCTATGTCTTCCGGTGCTTTAAATGAACTCTTGATTACAGGATATTTTGAAGGTAATGCAGTCTTTGGGTCAGGTCAACCGGAGTTCAATGTGGCCAGTAATGGCGAAAATGATATCTTTATTTTAAAATTAAATGGCGATACCGGGCAACCTCTTTTTTTGAAAAGGATAGGTGGAGCTGGTCAGGAATTTGTGCACCAGCATATCAGAGATAACCAGAATAATATTTATATCACAGGGGATTTCAGGCAAAGCGTTGATTTTAATCCTGACGCAGGTGTAGATATTCATATTTCCAATGGATTGACTGATATATTTGTGTTAAAACTTACATCGGCGGGTTTGTTTCAATGGGCAAGGACTTATGGAAGTTCAGGTTTGGATAACGGTCATTCTATTACGACTGATCAGCAACGAAATGCATTTGTCACAGGCAGATTTTCAGAGTCCTGTGATTTTGGCGGTATTTCCAACAATGTAATTACTTCTGCCGGAGGCACGGATATCTTTTTGCTCAAACTGGATCAAAACGGAAATACACTCTGGGTCGACCCATATGGCGGAAGCCTTAACGATCAGGGCAACAGAGTTACGCTCAATAATCCAGGGATCATTTATGTAGCAGGATTATATCGGAGTACGGTAGATTTTAATCTTTCGTTTGATAGAAAAAACGAAAGTGAATCCAAAGGTGGTGCAGATGTTTTTGTGTTAACATTAAATCAGGATAGAACATATAATGATCATTTTGTTTTTGGTGGAATTGCTAATGAACAGCTAAACGATGTGGTTTTAAAACCGGACGGAGACTTTATTTCCGTAGGTGGTTTCGGAGCTATCGTGGATTTTGATCCCAGTTCTTCAGAATTAAATATCATCTCAAGCGGTGGATTAGATGCCTTTATGGTTAATATTTTCATATGTGTCAACCCTTACTTAAAAACGATAAGAGCAGTCAGACCTGAAATATGTAAAGGACAGAGGGGCGTAGTACAAATTGTAGAAGGATTTTTAAATAGTGCCACTCAATGGTCATGGCAGAAAGACAGTTGTACAAACATCACTTTTGCCAGTGGTAATTTTATTGACCAGGTACTTACAGAAAACACTACCTATTATATAAAAGGGTTTGGCGGATGTGTGGTAGCAGATGAATGTAAAAAGGTGGAAATCAAGGTATTTACAGACAGCTTACAATATTCGAATTTGAATTTATGTCTTGGAGATACCATCTTTGTGGGAAATAGCAGGTATACTTCATCCGGTGTATATGTTGATTCATTGGTATCTATTGCCGGATGTGATAGTGTAATCGTTTCTGAAATAAATACTTTTCCGAAATACAACTTCATAAGCAATTATACCATTTGCAGTGGAGATACAGTAAAAGTAGGTAATTCTATTTATACCCTTACAGGAACCTATGTTGACGTCTTTACTTCTGTCAACGGCTGTGACAGTACTATAATATCCTCTGTTAACCTGTTGCCTTCCAAAATTGAAAATGCCGAAGCCATCATTTGTAATGGAGAAAGCGTCACTATTGGCAATGTTACATATTCGAGTTCAGGGACTTTTATTCAGTCTTCGACAGGCTCCAATGGCTGTGAAGACATTTTAATCGTCAAAATAAATGTTTTACAAACACATTTCAACCGATCGGCCACCTTATGTAAAGGAGATAGCCTGAAAGTTGGTAGTAGTATTTATAAAACCTCCGGTATCTATACCAACAGTTTGGTATCCTCATTTGGTTGTGACAGTATTATTACCACATCAGTTATATTTTTGAATAATGACGAAATTGTGCAGGATCTTTCTATTTGTGAGGGAGATAGTATCATAGTAGGCAATAGTATTTATAAAAATACAGGAAATTATATTGATAGTCTGTCTAAATCAAATGGTTGTGACAGTATCATTTTCTCAAATGTCAGGGTATTAAAAATACCATCTCAGGTTGTAAAGTTTTATAACATTTGCGAAGGAGAAAGCGTACTGATCGGTGATAACGTCTATACCGAAACAGGTACTTACCTCGACACCATCTCTGCGTTTAATGGTTGTGACAGCACCGTAGTATCCAATATTCATGTATCAGCAAAGTTCCACTTTTCAGATCAGAAAATATGTCAGGGAGATTCTGTTTCTATAGGGGAATCTGTGTTTTATGATTCGGGCATTTACAGTGTTCAATTTACCAATATTTTTGGATGTGATAGCACTGAAGTATTGAATCTTCAGGTTTTTCCCAATTTTGTTACAACTAATAATTATTCGGTTTGTCCGGGGGATTCTGTGGTAGTGGGTTCTTCGGTATACAAAATCCCCGGTAATTATATCGACGCATTTACGTCTGCTAATGGATGTGACAGTATTGTCTTAACCAATCTCAGATGGAACCACGTGGTAATTAACAGAAATTACACATTATGTCAGGGAGACAGTCTGGAGGTGAATGGACATTATTATAAAGCAAACGGATTCTATACTGAAGTAGTGCAAAAGAGTGATGGATGTGATAGTACCATTCATTTTCAACTTAAAGTATTCCCGGTCTATAGAATTGACACTATTTTTGAAATATGTAAGGGTGGGAAAGTGGTGATAGGAGGCAGTACTTATTTTAATGAAG
>JACMLK010000117.1 GCA_014379665.1 Saprospiraceae bacterium
AAAATGCGCGTCCATGTTCGAATATTCGTATCCACCTGCCAGTCATTTTTCCGCATTCCATATATCAGCACAGCATAATATAAAAGTTGGCCCGTTAGCAATGAAGGGGCTGAAGCGAGTGAAATAAGATTGGGTGAAACTTTTGCAGTGATGCCAAAATCGCTCAATATGGCAGGGACTGACAAACCACAAGAGATGAACGGAATTGCAAAATGTAAGTAAACATCTTTAGTCTTAAAATCTTCCTGAAAAGTTGTCTTTAGATAGAAAAATAAAGACGGGCCGATCACCAGCGTCAGAAATGCCCATGTGTTACGCAGGTATGGAAAGTAAAATACATATCCTGTCCATATGGTGATATAGGCTATCATGATAATTGAAAAGGAAATCATCAGCAAGGCCATCCATTTTCCACCTACAGTGAATGAGGATTTACCAGTTAATAATAAAATGCTGATAACCATCCCTGCAATACAAATCACACTCAATAGTATCGTCCAAAAATTAAATTGAGGCTTTAAAGAAATTTTCAGATCAGCAAAGACAGCATTCCTGGTTTCCAAATCTGCAAATTCCTTTTGAGATAACATGCGGAAGTTCAAAAAACCAATTGGCAAGGATTTTAGAATCTCTACAGCAGCGCTATCTTTATTAAGTGCAATCAGACATTTGGATTCCCAGAAAGCAGCACCCTTCCACCAGTCACCGCGTCCAACATGCAGATGTTGGAATATTTCATAAGCTTTCGGTATTTCACCATTGCGATAGAAGCAAACTGCTCCATTGAACAGCATCTCATCCGTAGAAAGATTTGTTTTCGCCAATTCATCCTTGATGGTTTCACAAGAATTGTTTTGCACAGCAGCAGCCAATTCGGCAGAAGAAATTTGCCCTTCCACTGAAATGAGCATGGCGACCCAACAGGTGATACTTAAAAAATATTTTCTGGTCAATTAGGCATCATTTTTTATCTGCTCAATGTTGTACCATGATTTTTTGCCTGGCAAGGGTATTATCACCGATAGAATAAGTTAAAAAATAAATTCCATCCGGAAATGATGTTGCATCCCATGTATAGCTTTCCGCTAAGTTAATCTTTCCTGTTACCGCACCCGTTGAATTCATTATGTCTGCAAATCCATTATGCATTAATCGTTCTGATTCTGAAAGGAAAAAAATTGTACCAATGGAAGGTGTTACCAGTTGTCTTTCCTGATATCTGATAGGTTCAGTACCTGTAGAGACGGATGGCTCTCTGCGGACTACAGCATTAGGAGTGAGTAAATTTAAAGTACCGGGAGCCACCAGATCACCTGAAAATGAACCATTGGCATTATAAATTCGAACCGAAGAAGTTGCACCCACGCCCAGGACAATTTTGCCATCGGGAAGCACCTGCACTCCTTCACATTGGGCTACGTTCGTAATAAGATTTGCTTTAAATGATCCATCATTGGCATATTGTTTAACGATTCCGGCATTGTAATCATTGACAAATAAATCACCCCCGGCATCAAACCAAATATTAGTAGGTCCTGCTAATCCACTGATAAAATTGCCTTTATCCGAACCTGTACTGTCATATTTCCTTACAATTTTGCCATTGTATGATGATACATAAAGATTGCCAGCGCTGTCCCAGTCGATACCAATACTGGTACCAACACCTGTAGCAGTGAATGGACCCATGGCAGTACCATCCAATGCGAAGCGAAGCACTTTGCCCGTCCCGCTCCACTGAAGGACATATAGGAGACTGTCTTTACCGATCTTCATACGCGTTGGGCCCTGAATACCGGTGGCAAATTCATCAATGTATGCTCCTGTCGTCGCATTAAAGCGCGAGATCTTGCCAGAGTTCAGGTTTGAGACCAATACGGTGTTAGACTCTTCAAAAAACAGGATATCCTGTGGCCAGTCGAGATGTTGTGAGATAAAAACCTGACCATTCTGTCCCTGTTCGTCAAACTTCAGTATTTGCCATGGTGGCTGATTAAAATTACCCGCATCACTTATATAATAACTGACATTTTGGGCTTGCATAGAAGTCATGCACAAAGTGAATAGTAAGGACAGGGTACAAAGGGATACATCTTTCATGATCAGATTTTTAGTGAATGATCATTAAAACAAGCCCACATTTCGTGTATATCCGTGTCACTTTATAAAGATTTACCCATTTATAGTTCCCGAGACCATGAAATGTCGTGCAACTTACATTGTTCGGATTCTTCTGTCAGTTTCTCTTTCCGGATGCTGTGATATCTTTAGGCCAATCACTCGATTAAAGCGATAGCTGTATAGACCCTGCGAAGAACTAAAAGGGAAATCACTATCTTGAAACTGATTATGACAACTGGCAGGTTATAATTCTGAACAATTACTATGTGCTTTAAAATAAAACATGATTTCTTTCTTACCATTATAAAAACTATTGT
>JACMLK010000118.1 GCA_014379665.1 Saprospiraceae bacterium
TAATGCAGGAATGAGATATGAAGCTGTTTTTTCTTAAGATTCAACGCAGCGTATTTCTTCTTAAAAGCAGTTCTATCTTCTGATTTATTTGTATTTTTGACCTCTATTTACATACCCGATGAGATTCCGCATCAATGGCAATAACAGAAACTGTAGCTGATCAGATAGTCAATTAACAAGCAATCATAAAAAATCCAGATTACTACCCGTTCAGGTGGTGCTTGATATCGATTAATTTTGCACTTTTGACATAAAATCTGACTTATGGTACAAATAAGACCCTTTTTATGTATGGTTTTGATGGTGTATATGTGTTTGAATTCATCAAAAAACTTTGCTATAAGTGATACTTTGAACCATCAGAAAAAAGAATATAAGGCCACAATTTTAGGACTAAAACAGGGCCTGACCTATACGGCACGAAATCAAAATGATAGTGCCATGATAATCATCCATCAAGCCTTGGTACAAGCCGAAAAACATCAATTTAAGGATCTGATTCCTCTTATTTATGTTGAACTTAGCCGTCTATCCGGACTGGTTGAAGATGCAGATGATCAGCATTTGTATTTATCTAAAGCCCGGATTTATTTTGAACAGGATACTATGCATACCTATATAGATGAATACTATTCGGCGATGGCAAGATTTCATTTTAGTAAAAATGAAAATGATCAGGCGTTAGACTATTTACGCAAAACGGAAATTGTCCGAAACCGAGTCGCCCCATTTAAAAACTGGAAAACTTATGCCTTATTTGCAAAAATTTACCGCAATATGAATGATAACCGGAAGGCAGAATTGTTTTCTGAAAAAGCTGAAGCATTGGCAAGATTACAAAATGTGACCAGAATTCTGACAGAGCTTGAGGAAGATTTTGCGACAGGCGAAAAAAATGTGAAGATCAATGAGTTGATATTGCAGAACAAAATTATACAAATGGAAGTCAATGGCTCCAGAAAACAAAAAATGTTTCTGATTGGCGGATTGGCGCTGGCTGCCATCATTTTGGCCTTGCTGTCTTTAATATTGTTTCAAAGAAGTAAAAACAACAAGTTGCTCAAAGAAAAAAATCTTATGATTTCTAAAAATCTGGAAGAAAAAGAGATGCTGATAAAAGAAATTCATCACAGGGTTAAAAACAATCTGCAGTTGATATCCAGTCTACTGAGTCTTCAGTCAAGATCAGTTACAGACAATGTGGCTTCATCAGCATTGGCGGAGGGTCAAAACAGGGTGTTGGCGATGGCACTCATCCACCAAAATCTGTATAAAGATAATATTTCTTCAGGAATGGAAGTAAAAGATTACGTGACTCAATTGACCGAAAAACTGCTTAATACTTACCAAACAGACAGGGACAAGATAAAACTTGAACTCGATATTGATCATATAGCACTCGATGTTTCTACTTTAGTACCCATAGGATTAATTATTAATGAACTTATCACCAATGCCATCAAATATGCATTTAAAGAAGGGCAGGATGGAAAACTAAAAGTGTCGTTCAAGCAGATTGATGATCACCTTATGCTCAGTGTAACGGACAATGGTGATGGCATAAAAGCTGAAGATAAAAGTAAAGGATTTGGCATGAGGCTGATAGAGGTGCTTTCAAAAAAACTGGAAGCTGACTTAAATATTTTTAATAACGAAGGAACCACGGTTCAATTGGAAATAAAAAATTATAAAACAGCTATCTGATGACGGATTCCCTAAATCAGGTCAATCTTTTGATTGTAGAAGATGATGCCATTATAGCAGAAGACATCAAAGATATTTGTCAAAATGCTGGGTATCAGGTGGTCAAAACTGCTTTTAATGCAGGTCAGGCATTACTTGCTTTAAAAGCATTTGAGATAGACCTTATTTTACTGGATATACATCTGGATGATGATCTCAATGGTATTGATGTTGCGCTTTACGTGAAGGAAAACTACCCATCTATTCCCTATATATTTCTAACTTCCTATTCAGACAAGCTAACCCTGAATCAAGCCAGAAAGGTATTTCCTTCAGGTTACATTACCAAACCTTTCAATAAAGAACAACTACTGTCCACCATAGACATATCCCTTTATAACCATTTCCACACCCATCATGGGAGAAGTATTAATAAGGAAAAACTAAATTCGAAACTTATACAACCTATCACTGAAAGGGAATGGGAAATCATGGGCCATATACTGGATGGAAAACCCAATCAGCATATTGCGATCTTAGAAAATACTTCCATTAATACAGTCAAGTTTCACATCAAAAATATCTACGACAAACTGGACGTCCACACACGTGCCGGTCTGATATTAAAACTTGGGAAGTAGAGTCTTTGTTGATTTGTTAGATTTGCTAGATTTGCTAGATTTGTTTGATTTGTTTGATTTGTGGATTTGTTAGTCCTGCCCGCCAACTAAGTAGTGGTTTGCTAAATTGCTAGATTTGTTAGATATGCGGAATTGTTAGACCTACCCGTTTCTAAGTGGCGATCATATGAGTTTGTGATCCTTGATGGATCATATTATGTTAGAATTAAATGCAACGTCTAATTCTTACGATCCCAGAGGGATCACACTATAGCTCAGATCGCTAAAGTTTCTGACTGATATGAGATCAGATTTGTCAAAGTCGTGCAAAAGACAATGTCACTTACCCTTATTCTACCAATTTAAAGCTGTACCCATTTAGTGCGACTCCGTTGGAGTCGGAAGCTTCATGTGGCATTTCCTTCTAACATAGTGCGACTTCTCTGAAGTCGTTTGTACTTTACATTTTAACAAATCTGCCAAAGCCTTTATTTGTTTTTACAATATACAAACCCGGTTGATAGGTACTTATGTCCTGACCGGAGTCATTACATTCATTTCTCAATCGGCCGGCAGTATCATAAATACGTATGGGTCCTTCAGCGTTGATAGTAATAAAATCCATGGCAGGATTTGGGGTAATTTGTATGCTTTCTTTGGTATCTGCAAAGTGATCATCTGTTCCTGTTGTGTTGCACACTGTCTGTATAAATTCCAATGTTCTGCCATTAAAATCTGATTTAAAGTGATGTTCTGCATTGGTGGTTTGGATCTGATCTTTGACATGATTTCTTTGGCCTCCTGTAAGTGATGCAATCACCGGAAAATTTGATATATTATTCAGCACCACTTGTTCCAGATCATTATATAATCCCTTAATATAATCTGCTTCGTCCAAACCATTATTGGTTTTGATTTCATTGAATATAGCAGCAGACAGTGTTTTTGAAATCAAAGGCGACCTGGCAAATCTTTCGGCAAATAAAGGCATCTGTAAAAACTCTTCAAAGTTGACACAGGCATCTCTGTCCAGGTAATTCTGATAATGATCTCTTGCCTCCTGATTACCGGCGAGTCCAACATCAGGGTGATTGTCATTTTCGCTGATAGAATGAAAATATGGCACTGTACTGTTTTCTGAAAGGATGAGGTTACCTTTAGCATTATGATTTACAGCAGCTCTCCACTTCAGGACGACCGCAACAAATTCAGTAAATGCTCCACCTGCTGAAAATCCCAGCGCAGTATGAGGGGTATTTGAATTGAATTTCCCTCCTGCAAGAAGGGCGTCTCTCACTGCCCTGATATTGGCAAAATCTATCAGACTGGAATCTACACCATAAGACCACCTGAAATTCCCATCATTATTGAAATCTATTTCAAATTCACTTTCTTCACTTGTAATAGCCACAATACCATAATCTGATGCCATCAAACGGTTGGACAGTTGTCTGTTTTCTATTTCATTCACCCATGCCACTGCATTGCCATTGGTGCCATGAAACAGCCAGACCACCCCTTTTATTTTATCTTTTGTTGGGAAATAAGTATATATTTTTTTATTTCTTTCTGCCCCGGGTATGGTCAAAGCTTCAAATTCCATATCGGGAAGCAAATTGGAGTAATTGGCATTAATGTGTACATTTTCAGCGGGCATCGTTAGGGTGGTATGATATTCAATGGAAGATTCCAGTCGTTCAGTATCACCTGACCAATGTGAAAATACCATTCCTTCTCTTTCCTCAGCCCAAACATGGACGGTTTTCCCTTCTTCTATGATGCCATCACCATATCCGTTTTCTACATCCAGGGTATATCCTTCAAATGTTTCACATAATTGATCAA
>JACMLK010000119.1 GCA_014379665.1 Saprospiraceae bacterium
CCTGGTTTTAAGGACGAAATATCCATACTGTTACCACCAGTCAATACATTTTGCTTAAGGATCAACGTCCCTGCAAGGTCCAAAAAAGAAATATCATAGAATGCGTCCATATCTTTTGAATGAATATGTATCAGACTATTTCCCGGGTTTGGGGAAATGTCAAATGAAGTATTATCTATTGAACCGACATCAGTCGATGAAGTGGCATTTTCATCAAAAAGTGGCGAATCTTCTGCCTGAACAATGGTTTTATCAGCATGCTGGACGATAGCCATAGCGTACAATCTATCCGGATTCCATAAGTTGTTTTTGGCTAACTTTGAGGAGTATGAGTAAATGGAACCAATAGTAGCGGGGGCCGGAAATGTAATAGGATTGGAGCCTGTAAATGATTTTCTGAACACATCATAGTGCCTGATTTCACCGTTGGGCGACGTATAAAATACCGTATCTTCTGCTAATGGGACATACAAAGTAAGTGTATTGAAAGTGTGGGTTGCGACAGCGGTTATGGTTACGGAAACTTTGATAGAATCAGCTCCTGCAGGTATTACAACCACATCAACACTCAATGCGCTGGTTTTATTTTCGTAAGGTGTATACACACCCGAAGATTGAACCTGATTGGCAGTTTTTACTTCACCATTGATCGCAAAAGTAGGTGTACCTCCATATAAACCATAGAAATTGGTTCTTGCATCATTTTCTGTTTTGTTTTGTGTACTGAACAAACAGTTGTTGTATGGAGAACTCGGATGATATGCAATATGCAGGACATCAGGCTTTTGGTTTAGCGCATTATAAAATCCCGGATTTCGGTTGGCGCAAACACCGCATCTGGAATTGGTAAAATGCTCCACAATAATTTTCTTATTTACAGCCTGTGCGTCCATATTCAACATAGATAGCACTATGATGATTATTGAAAACAGGATTTTTATATTTTGCATAAGGATAATTTATTGATTAATATTGGTGATTTTCAGTAGACTCTATTTAATGTTTTATTAATTTATCAGGTAATAAAAGTCAAACTTATAAATAAAAAATAAGACGTAATGTTCACTTTGATAAGTATTGGTCTGTCCAAAAATCCCATACTTACAGGGTTTCCTTCAGCCACTTAAAAAACTCCCGCTGCCATACCAGGCTATTCTGTGGTTTCATCACCCAGTGGTTCTCATCAGGGAGATACAGAAACTTGCTTTTAATACCCCTGAGTTGGGCAGCATTGAAGGCTTCCATACCCTGCTCCAATGGGATGCGGTAGTCCTTACCTCCCTGGATAATGTATATCGGGGTGTCCCATTGGTCTACTTTGGTGATCGGATTAAAATCTGTGTATGTTTTTACATTTTTATCGTTCCAGTATGGACCTCCGAAATCATAATTTACAAAAAACATCTCTTCTGTCGATCCGTACATACTTTGCGTATTAAAAACGCCATCATGCGCTATAAAACTTTTGAATCGTTTGTTATGGACACCGGCGAGATAAAATACAGAATATCCTCCATAACTGGCACCTACTGCACCCAATCTTTTTCTATCGACATATGTCTCCTTAGCAAGATCATCAATGGCTGACAGATAATCGCGGATATTCTGCCCTCCCCAGTCTTTGCTGATCTGATGATTCCATTCCACCCCATGACCGGGCATCCCCCGTCTGTTGGGTGCTACCACGATATAACCCTGGCTGGCCATAAGATGGAGATTCCACCGGTAAGAATAGAACTGTGTGAGGGCAGATTGTGGACCTCCCTGACAATAGAGCAATGCCGGATATTTTTTGGTTGAGTCAAAGTCAGGCGGATACAAGATCCAGACGAGCATTTGCTTATTGTCTGTGGTAGTGACTAAACGACGTTCTGTCCTGCTTTTTAGTATGGTATCATACATGGATTTATTGACAAAAGTGATTTGAGACCATATCTTTTTTGTCAGATCAAAAGTAAATAATTCTGAACCCTGATTGAAGCTTCCTCTATTCAATATCAATATATTTCCGCTTTGTCCTGCTATGGAGTTGATATCCCAATCCCCCATAGTAAGTTGTTGTACTAAAGGTAATTTCTTCGTATTCCCGGGAAAATTCACTTCAAACAATTGTATCGTTCCGTTTACCGCCGCTGTAAAATATAAACTGTTCCCATCTTTTGCCCAGATGAAACTAAGGACAGATTCGTCCCAGTGACCTGTAAGATTGGTGGTCACTCCATTGGAGATGACTTTGATATCGTTTTTATCAGACTCATACCCATCTGTTTTCATACTGAGATACCCCAGATCTCCGCGAGACGAAAAAAGTGGACTGGTGTCATATCCTTTATTGTCACTTGTTAGATTCTTTGTTTTACCTGTGGAGAGGTCATATTGATAGATATCGGTATTTGTACTTTGAACAGCACTTGTTCCTGAGAGCTTTTTACTTACATACAGAATACTTTTCCCATCAACAGACCATATATAATCTTCATCGCCACCGAATGGTTTTTGAGGACAATTGTATGCTTCCCCAGATAAAATATCTCTGTATAATGAGTCAGCAGTATGGATGGGACCAAAAAAGACATGATTGTATGTCCCGTCATTCCAGGTATCCCAGTGTCTGTAGTCCAATGCTGTATATATCTGGGCAGTGGATTTGTTCAATTCAGGATAATAGTCAAGTCCATGAACTTTGTCAATTTTGACCGTTTTGTCAACTATTTTATATTGACCATCAGGCGAAATATTTTTATCTGTGATCAAAGCACTGAAGTCTTTAATTTTTTCAGATTCTCCGCCAAGAATCGAAACGATGTAATATTCAGATTTGAATTTATTTTCATCCATCACAGGCGTCGAAATTTTGTAAACTACATTTTGACCATCTTTTGTTATGCCGGTAGCAGATACACGTCCCAATTGCCATAACATTTCAGGAGTCATTAATTTGTTCTCCAAGGGTGAATTTTTCAAAGCAATTGGTTGCTGGGCCTGACAGGCTGAAATAATAAGAATCAGGTATAATGCACTGAGTTGCTGAATATACTTCATAATTGAGAACTTTAATAATTATGTGAAAATAGATTTAAAAAATATTACCCATTAACAATTTACATATGGATTTTCCAACAAAACGGATTATGATGTAACAAAATAATTCAGTTAATGGTCCGACTTTACCTCTACATTATTGTTTGGTCACTGTATGGTTGATGTTGACTCTGGCGCCCGGAGGTAACGGATTAGGTGGTATACAGCCTCCCAACCAGGTATTTTCTTCATTATAATTTCCGTCTGCTTTGGTGACAAAGGGATAGAGCGTGACATCTGCATAAATGGGTAGGCCATTACAACCATTATAATTAGGTATAATAGTAAATAAAACAGTTTGCACAGTTTCTGTGGTATTCGTCAATACACCACTGATATTTCCGCTACCTGAGTCAGGTATCCCGATGGCATTTACTAAGTTATTTCTTGTCCAATTAAATATCGTGCCTACTGTGTTGCCTGTCAGGACAATGTTTTGTATTGGAATTACGGAACATATAGTTTGATTTTGCGGAGTAGCAGAGGCATCCGGCATCTCTAAGATTACTCCATTTACAGGTACATTGACGGGGATTGCCGCACTTGAAGTCAGAATAACATCTCCGGAAATATTTCCTATTGGGGCTGTAGATGAAGAACGTACATAAACCAACGTATTTAACACAGTATTATCTGTCTGAATCAGGGTAAGTGACGTAGCATATCCGCTATTAGCATTTAAGGAGACTTCAAAATTTGTTGGCGCGGTCACTGTAATATCTGAAAGCAGCGAATTTCCCGACGCTGTAAATGTTTTAATATTAGGGCTTTGGGATGGTGTTCCGAGGCATGCACCAATGTTACCTGTTGCTGCACCTGCCGTGATCACAGGGAATACTATTTTTGTAAAAGTATCCGATACGGCCACTCTCTGTCCGCTACCATTAAATAGAGATGAACGAATATCAACTACTGACATACTTCTGATGACCACATCATCCACATACCAGCCTACAGTCTTAGTATTGCTGTCAGAAGCACATCTGAAACGTATGCGGGCATTGGAGTTTGTGAAATTTTTTGGCCTTATAGATGTTTGAAGCCATCCCCCGCTGGTTCCGGTAAACGCGCTTCTACCGGCAAGATTACTTCCTGAACCCAATGTTGCGTTGTACTTATTAGACGTCATACTTGGTCCCAGATCCGTCCAAACACCACCATTATTGGTACTTATTTCTACCACACCTCCATCCCATCCCGCCTCCGTATTATAATTGTGCCAAAAAGTGATAAAAGGAGCAGTAGTGGGGAAAGTCACATTGCCATTCATAGCCAGCATCATATCGGATGTGACAGCCTGATTTATACCGAAAAAAGAATTTGGCGCACTATGACTTTGGGCAGCTGTTGCTATCCACTTCGTGGCATTATTTGACGTAGCTGTCCAGATGGCAGGGAGAGTAATACCGGGAACGGTTTCATTCAGAAGAACGGTGGTTGGGAAATAGGAGCCTGCATTAATATTAACTGTGAAAGAATATGTACCGGTGGCTCCAATTGCAAGAGTAACTGGAAAACTGACCACCCTTGTGGCTACGTCATATGTTCCGCCACTCACATATGTGACATTTGCAGGTAAGGTATCACGCAGTGTATAATTTGTCAGAGCTGCACAATAAGCCTTTACAGTATTTGTATAAGTGACGGTACCCAGTTGTATTTGAGAAGATACGCTCTGAGTCAGGTTCAAGCTACTTTCTTCCACAGAAAATCCGGCAGTCTGGTCAGTGGCACTATCGGATGAACCCTGTATGGCATTGAAACCCATACCTCTTCGGGCAAAAGCATTTATGATAGTGCAATGATATAATCCGTTGTACAAGATCTGATCAGCCTGCAAAATAGCATCTCTGGCGTCGAGAAATCCCGGATTGCACTTCTGCAATTTCTCCCCCATGATCACCAGTTTCATGGCAATCGAATTTCCACCCGCACCTGATGCTTCAAACAGGTTTGGATTTATACCTGCAATCTGTATGATATCCCAGGTCATGTCCCATAATGTGGCGCACCATATTTCTCCGATATTGTGTACTCCACCGTTTATTGGCGGGACTCCCATATTTGCATAAGTAAGTGGATTCACCGCCATATCGTTGCAATATTTATAATTTCTTATACCTGCACCTGTGGTTGGTTGGTTCAATGCATAAGTCCCTATCCCTCTCGGGATGTTAAATCCATCATTTATAGTTGCTGTAGCCCAGTTTGTATTCATCATTAATGCAAAATAATCACTCCATCCCTCATCACCACGCTCTGCATTGGAAAGACATCCTGCCCCGCTTCCCGGTCCTCCCGTCAACCGGTGGTTTATGCCGTGACCATATTCATGACAGATTATCCCATTGTCCAAATCACCATCCCGGTCCGGAGTAGGCGCAGTCCACAGATACATTTGCATTCTACCTTTTGATCCATCAGCAGGGGTTGAAAAGTTTGCATTATTTGTACCTAGCCCATCCTGTGCATCTGCATTTACATAATCATTTCCTAATCCTCCTCGGCCAAGATTATCCTGCTGAAAGTTTGCGGCTGCTTCGTCAAATCCATAATTATAACTCATGTCATGCATGAGGTTATTCCAGTAGAATAAATTGGTAATGGCAAATTGCTGAAAAGTAGCATTAATAGGTTCCACATTATAATCAGGTACAAACTGGAAGGTGAGCGGGTCCGGTGTAGTAGTAGAAGTGGCTGGTAAACCTACAGTGTTGTTATTGCCGTCTCTGTCTTCTTTGGCCAACACATTGTTTCCTCTGGAGATGGTATAATTTGTTGTGCCATCAAAATGCCATTTATGGGTGGTTGCATTACCGGATGGCCCCAGATTCCACGGATCAATATGAATGCTTTCAGCTCCGAAAGAAGGAGCTTCCGTAGGGTATTTGATTACCAGATAAGAAGCTCCGTTGACTATAAGTGGAGAGGATGTTTCTTCTGTAGATTTGGATTGGGTACATTCATCAATCGGGTTAAACATGTGTTCTGCATCATTATGGATATGATCCACTTTGTTCAAACTAATATCCTCATTTTTTACAGGGGTGTCCCAATTGCAATACACGGTCAGATTGGTGACGCCCAGCGTTTTTCCGTTTTGAGCATCTATTCTCACCATCCAGTAGTCGGATGAATTGATGGGTATCAGATAAACCTGCCAACCTAACTTTAAATTTCGCCCATCATCTACAGGTACCCACATCAACTGGACAGTGATATTTTCATAAGATATTCCCAGATCATTATACTCATAAGTATATGCATCATCATTTTTGCTGATCAGAACAGGAGATTGTGACGAGATTAATTTTCTATCTGTTAAAGCAGCCTGAATGGCATTTTCAGGCGTAAGTCCTGGTGTTGGATCCAAACCTTTTACCTTCACAAAATAATGATGCAGGCTGCCGGAATTTCCCATCAGAAGTCCATCTTTGAAAGCTAGCGACTGGAATTGATTATAAACCGGTATATTTTTATAAGTTTCCTGAAGATAGACAAATCTTATACCCCCGGCAGACTTATCAATATAAGAACTTGAGACTGCAAAATTCATGTCATCGGGTAGTAATCCGATCTCTGTTCTGTTTGCATTTACCAATTGGAGCCCTGCCAGTTTTTCCGCTGAAGTGTTTTGTGATTTCATGATTGTGTTTGAAAATAAAATAATTGCAACAATCAGCAAAATCGTAATTTGTGAAAAATGTGTGGTGAAATACCTCACTTTTCCCAAATATATATATTTGAAAAGAACGACCATTTAAATGAATTTTAAAAAATAACTATATTGAATAAAGTGTACGCACCCTTAGAGACACAAAAATAATCTAAATTCTTACAACATATTTAAAAAAAATACTACAAATAGTACAAAATCGAATAAAAAATGCGTTTAAACATAGTATCCGACTGGGCCAATGTAATATCTGAGTTTTGACAACCCTGAATAACTGAAGATGAAATAAAGCTGCAATTCGCCGGCCTTTTTGATTAACTCAGCGTTAATAAGCAAAGGCGTCGGGTTTTGAGTCCGCCTGATCATTAAGTGTGGATTCTCATGACAAATATAGTCCCACTCCTCTAAGTCCTTCAGTGGGCTCAGTGGGAATCAGTGGGACCTCGGTGGGAATCAGTGGGATCACAGTGGGAGGATGGTGGGAGGATGGTGGGAGGATGGTGGGAGTGTGGTGCTATCATCGTGGGAGGATCATGGGAGGGTGATGGGAGCGTGATGGGAGGATCTACGACGCATCTATGGTTCTACCCGGGTAAATCTTTGGTTAAATGGTGGAATTTGGGTAGTAGAAGGGTGAGTTTGGCTATTGGCTATTAGCTTTTAGCCATTGGCTTTTAGCTATTGGCCATCGGCTGAAATAAATGGATAAAAAAAAGACCACCTCATGATATTATTGGCTGTTAGCTATTGGCCATTTGCCAATGGTTTGTAAAATTGTATTAAAAAAAAAACTACAGTCAGCAATCTTCTACAGCCCTTCCTGATATTCAATTATCTCAAGTGCTGCTTCTACATCAGATTCATGTACTTTAATTTCTACCATCTCATGAGGTAACACAGTAAGGCTGTCGTCCATTCTGAAAATATGAATTCCGGCATCGTGCAATGCAGCCATAATAATATCTGCCAGAATATGATCGTGGTAGGTTCGGATGGTAACGTAATTGTCTAAACTCATATTCGTAAGTTTTAATTTTTAGGATAACAACATTTGTAACATGAATAGTTCCCAAAAAACTATGTGAAAAAAATTTCATGTAGATATTTATATGTATTTTTAACCTTTAAAGCCATACTTAAATGTCACTTCTATCAAGTTTAAATTTTCGTGGAAGATTCGTTGAAATTATACGCAGGTTTCCTGTAGTCATAGCATTTGCTTTGATTACAACAGTGACTCTTGTTTTACTGGTAGACAATTCCTCCGGAGATATCTTTCGATGGCCGATAGCAGGTTTTATCGGATTCCTTGCGATGTTAAATGTATCACTTCTTAAAGAATCCTATGCTTTTTCTGATAAGACATACTGGATTCTTACAGTGATTACCATAGGACTTGTTGGCTTGTTTTATATGATGATTCCATTGGATTTTGACAGTAAATGGTCATGTTTCTGGTTTCTTACTTTGGGTCTGAGTCTGGTGCTGCATTTTTTGGTAGCTGTCATTCCTTTTTTTAAGCGTTACAGTCATGCTGCATTTACCAATTATAATATTCATCTTTTTATTGCATGGATGCAGGCTGCACTATACGGTATTATTTTGTATGCAGCATTAAGTCTGGTTATTCTGGCATTGGATAACCTTTTTGATATGGCAATTAACAGTATAAATTATTTTAAATTATTCATCATAGTGACGGGAATTTTTCATACTTCATTTTTCCTTTCCGAGGTTCCTGACAATTTTTATGATCAAAAAGTACCAAATATCAGGTCAGTTTTCAAAATGATTACTGCCTATGTGGTGATTCCGATTACATTGATTTACGGTGTGATATTGTACGCTTATATATTCAGAATAGTCCTGACTGATCATAAGATGGTGGAGTGGGTGTCTGTGATGATATTGTGGTATTATGCAGCAGGTATTCTGGCATGGCTGTTTACGGGATATTATGAAAACGAATCGGACAATCCCATCATGGCAACATTCAGAAAATGGTATTTTATTTTTTCAATTCCTTTTATTATTTTACTAATGATTTCCTTGTATAAAAATATTATCATTTTTGGAATCAGAGAAGATTTATACCTGATTTCGGTTTGTAGTGTGTTTATCCTAATCATAACTGTATATTTTATTCTGTCCAGAAATAAGGATAAAAGAATATTTCCATTATTACTGATCTTGCTTTCAATTATTACATTTGTCGGGGGTCCCATATCTTTATGTGAATTACCGGTAACCAGTCAACAAAATAAACTGGTCCAATATCTCGAACAGAGTGGGATTATTAAAGATCATGTGATAACCGTAGATTCAACCGAAATATATAAAGACAGCACCTATATTATTCAGAACACTATCTTTTTTCTTGACAGTAGAAATGGACTGGCCTATCTGAAAAAATTTGATAAGACAAATGTTTTAACAACTCAGGCGGACAGTATAAATGCACGACTTTTATTATCTGTGTTTCAGTTCAATCAAAGTTTTGAAGAAAACAAGAATACTTTTGAGTATTTTCCAAAAAAACGCTTCACTTATTCTATAGATGATTATGAAAAAATTATTCCTTTGAAAAATACGTACGATGAAGTTTCTTCAGAAACTTATTTAAATTTAGATCAAAATAAGTTGATTTTGATGATCTCCGGAAAAGAATCGGGTACATTCGAAATAAATGATCAACTTCTCGAACTGGTTAAAAATGAACATAAGCTCAATGTGATAGAAGCATCAACGGGAGAATTTAGTCTAAAAATTATTATTCATAGAGCCAACGGTAATTTGAAAGGAAATAAAGTGATGAATTTATACCTGGAAGGTATTGTATTATTAAAATCAAGGCATTAATTTTGAGCATCAAGGCATATTATTTCAAATGCTGTTTCTGGATATTATCAGGTATTCCAATAGGATTAATCTCACAGGATCGGATTACGGGTAAATCGTTTGCTACCAGATCAGAAATCATAGCTCAAAATGGAATGGCAGCTACATCTCAACCTTTAGCTACACAAGTAGCCATTGACATTCTTAAAAAAGGAGGATCTGCCATAGATGCTGCGATAGCTGCCAATGCATGTCTCGGGCTGATGGAACCAACAGGATGTGGCATTGGAGGTGATTTATTTGCTATAATATGGGATGCAAAAACCCAAAAACTATATGGACTGAATGCTAGTGGCCGATCTCCGGCAAGCCTTACAAATGAAAAGCTGAACGCATTGGGTATCCAACGATTCCCTGCTTATGGACCACTTCCTGTCTCTGTACCGGGGGTTGTAGATGGATGGGATCAGTTACATAAAAAATTTGGCAAAATACCATTTAGTGATTTGTTTACCCCTGCCATTCACTATGCAGAAAAAGGCTTTCCTATAACAGAACTTATTGCCTATTACCTTAAAATTTACGGTGAAAATCTATCTAAATATGACGGATTTAGCAATACATATATGCCCAATGGAAAGACGCCTTCAAAAGGAGAAATATTCAAAAATCCTGATCTGGCAAAAACCTATAGGAAGATAGCAAACGGTGGAAGAGATGCATTCTATAAAGGAGATATTGCCCGTACTATTGATGTGTATATGAAAAAGCAGGGAGGCTATTTAAACTATGAAGATCTTGCAACCCACACAAGTGAGTGGATTGATCCCGTTTCTACCAATTACAGGGGTTATGATGTGTGGGAATTACCACCAAATGGTCAGGGGATTGCTGCATTACAAATATTGAATATTCTGGAACTATATGATGTTGCTGAAATGGGCTTTGGATCTGCAGCGTATATACATTTGTTTACCGAAGCAAAAAAACTGGCATTTGAAGACAGAGCTAAATATTATGCGGATATGAATTTTGCCAACGTACCGGTAACACAACTTATCTCAAAGGAATATGCCAGGGAAAGAAATAAGCTTATCAACCCAATCCGTGCAGCTAAAAGTTATGATCCCGGTGACCTCAAAGCCCATGAAACCATTTATCTGACGGTAGCGGATAAGGAAGGTAATATGATTTCATTAATTCAAAGCAATTATCGGGGAATGGGATCAGGTATGACGCCGACGGGTCTTGGATTTGTACTGCAGGATAGGGGTGAGCTATTTTCACTAGAGCCCGGACACAATAATTATTACCAACCCGGCAAGAGACCTTTTCATACCATCATACCTTGTTTTGTGACCAAAGATGGAAAGCCCTGGGTAAGTTTTGGTGTCATGGGTGGGGCAATGCAACCTCTTGGTCACGCCCAGATCATTATAAATCTGATTGATTTTGGTATGAATCTGCAAGAAGCAGGTGATGCTCCGCGTATTCAGCATGATGGCTCTTCGGAACCAACAGGAGAAAAAATGACAAATGGAGGAGACCTGTTTCTCGAGTCCGGATTTAATTATGAAGTAATCAGAAAATTAGTGGCTATGGGACATAAAGTTGGTTTTAATGTAGGTGGATACGGGGGCTATCAGGCAATTATGCGGGACGAATCAAATAAGGTATATCTTGGGGCCAGTGAGAGTAGAAAAGATGGTCAGGCTGCCGGTTATTAGTGTTACTTTTTCCAGTTAAAGAAATTTGTGATAGTTGGAATTCATTTATAAAAAAACCCAACGCTTCCACCGACCCAATCTTTATCTTTGTTGTATTTGACACCAATCATTTTGCCTTTAGAAAGTCGAACCAGATTAGTAACCACAAATGCTTTCGGAGCATCCTTTGGCCACATCATCAGCATCCTGATTTCTGCTTTGACCGGTTCATTTGGTGATTTCAGTATTGGTTCATATTTTACTTTGCGCTGGAGAATGTAATTTGATTTATTTGTAATCTTTTCAATATCTTCTTTTGTAACTTCAATGATCACACCAGCACCTGCAAAAGAAAACAAAGGCTTGAGCACGTAATTGTCCAGATCATCCGGCAATACTATCAATTCATTCAAAAAATGAGTCTCCGGTACATATTTGTTTTTGATAAACGGCAACAAAAATTTACTTATCCTGTAAAACCAATTAGGGTGTCCGATCCACTCCACATCAAGAACATCTGTAAATTTGAATTGAATATCCAGATCCGGTCTTTGATACAATTCATCAAATATTACCCGATTATATATCTTTTTGATTAATACAGGATTTCCTTCTTTATCTTTATAAAATAACTGATTCTCCCGTTTAATTATTTTGGTAATACATACTACTGGAATTCCCAACTCAACAGAAGTACTGAGCATATCGATATAAGTAGTTTGTTTTTCAGGTTCGATTTCCAGAAGTATCACTTGTGTCGGGTCTGTATCGCCGAC
>JACMLK010000120.1 GCA_014379665.1 Saprospiraceae bacterium
GGGAGGGCCGCCGAATTTATGACAATATCCGGAAGTTCATCGTTTATGTACTTTCCTGTAATCTTGCGGAAATACTAACTATTTTAATAGCTCCTCTTCTAGGATTTGCCATTCCGCTACTCCCTATTCATATTCTTTGGATCAATCTGGTTACAGATGGTTTACCCGGAATGGCATTAGTAGCGGAGCCCGCAGAAGCAGACAGCATGAGGCGCCCTCCCAGAAGCACTCGCGAAAATTTATTTGCAGGAGGGATGATCAGGAAGATACTCATGTCTGGCACTCTCATGACACTTGCTTCCATTTTCATTCAGTATTGGTCGGTGGGGATGGGGTATGACGTACAGGCACAGCAAACAATCGTATTTACCACTTTATGTTTTGTTCAGTTGGGAAATGCACTGTCCGTAAGGTCGGACCATGATTTTATCTTCTCTAAACGAATGTTCTCAAATAAAATGATGTGGGTGGTTATTGCAGGTACGGTACTGTTACAATTAACAATCGTATATATCTCTCCTTTGCCGATTATATTCAAGACAGCGAGTTTAAACGTCCAGGCGATGGAAATGATTGTACTGGTTACTGTAGGATGCATTATTTGTATAGAAACTCTAAAACGTCTTTTCAGGAAAAAATACGGTGATCCCGTACATATATGAATCATGTAACTATTACCGCTGCCGGTCACTGACTTTTCCTTTACCCGTGCCATCTGGCAGCTCGGCAATGGATATATGTAACGGCAACGAGGCAAATATAGGTGCTGCCCAAAAGCATCATATCTAAAGGTTCAATACGATGCTGCTGCTCGTTGCGGTGAATACCATGCGGCCATGGAGAACACCGGAACCTAAACTATGAATAATATAACTTTAATCGGAAATTATGTAATGCTTTAGGAGGGTAGAATATTCACCTTTGCAGTATGAAAGGTCTTTCATAAAAATAAAGAAAATGACAACAAATGAAATGTTGCAAAAAGACGTTCAGGATGCTATTAGACGGAACCGTTATTATATGCAGCAGAAATTGGTGTCACGGCCAAAGAGCTGTCGAGAATTTATTAGGGGTAACCTGCGTTACAAATAGTATTCGAATAAAGTCGGATGCCGATGAAGTAATTGAAAAGGAAGATATTGAGAATGCCCTCAGACGCAGCTGGTCTATTGATGATGACGTTATTGTTGTTAAGGTCACAGGGCATAGAGTAATACTTACAGGTACTGTCGATTCCTGGTATCAAAAAGAAGAAGCTGCCGATTTGCATTTAAGGCGCCAGGTGTTTGGTCCATGGATAATGAATTGATTGTCGATGATGATTATGCGCTAATGGATTAAATAAACGAAACCAGAAGGCTAGAAGCCTTCTGATTTTTAAATTTCAAAACAACACGATGAAAATAACAAAACATATCGGTATAAGTATGGATCATGCACGTGCTCAGTTAATAGAGCTTGCAAGTGGGGTAATTGAAACGACATTCATTAATGCTGAGTTTAATTTCCCGGGGAACGATGACTCTCCACAAAAGAGTGAAAAGACAATCAATAATAAAGTCAGGCGGATGGAATTGGCCTACTATAAGGAAATAGGAAAAGCTATATTAAATTATGACGATGTACTAATATTTGGACCAACCGAGGCAAAAACTGAATTATTTAATCTGCTTAGAGCTGATCACCATTTTGACAAAATTAATATTGAAATTAAACAGACGGATAAACTGACCCAAAATCAGGAGAAGTCTTTGGTTATTGAATATTTTGCCAATCGATAGTCTCATTTCCTAATTTAAGCTATCAAATTATGAATACAAATAAAAATCCGGTTACCTCCGAAATGGGAAAAGCCGTTCCAGTCATTACATTAGAAATCATAGAATATATGGAGAGTGCTATGGTGATCAAAACAATACTCAAAAAGTCCTCCGGAAATATTAGTGTGATGTCGGTGGATACAGGAGAAGGACTAACGGAAAGAACCAGTGCATTTGACACATTCGTACAGATTATCGACGGCAAGGTGGATCTGATAATAAGTGGCAAAGAATATCTTCTTCAAACCGGCATGTCGATTATTATTCCCGCGCACGGACCTTATCACGTAAAGCCCGATGGCCGTTTTAAGATGATCCTTACGGTGCTTAAAAGCGGCTATGAATGAGGATAATCTGATTTACTTATCCCGTCCACTGCCACAAAATTAAGTACGTATAACATTAAAGGACGTTTTAGCCAAAAAATGAAATTCATGATATCCAGCATATCTGTTGGGCCTAAAAAAAGTTTA
>JACMLK010000121.1 GCA_014379665.1 Saprospiraceae bacterium
ATAGTCCCTGAAGAGCCGCCAGTCCACGAACATCCGGGATGTTTTCACGGGTGATCTGCACATAAGGACCTGCTAATCCGAGCATTTCTATTTTTCTGGTTCCCGTAATAGCATCAGTCATAGATGCATCGACAGCCGGGGTAGTATCAAAACTTTCAGCAAGATTACAACATGCAGCCTTAAGCAGTTCTTTGGATGAAATATTTTGAACTTTTACTGTTTCCAGATATGAAATTTCTGTGGTTCTTTTTTTATGTGTTATGGTTACTGCATCGAGTAAATTTGGTGAAGAAATAATGATATTTACAAAACCGGATTTATCTATCAATACCGTATCAGGGCTGTAACCGACATAAGAAACAATCAGATTTTTAGAAATTTCTGAAACAGGAATTTCGAAATTACCTTTCAAGTCTGAGATAGCACCACCTTTTTCGCCCTGCCAAATAATGTTTGCTCCGATGATTGGTATCAATCCACCTGATTCCAATCTTTCGTACACCACTCCTTTAAGTTGTTTAGCAGCATTCTCATGATCATGTGTGTCATTTACTTCCTGATTATGACGCTCATCATCCCTGGCATGATCTTCTTCTCTGTAGTAGCAACAGGCAGGAAGACTTTCATATATTTCATCCGGAGATTTTTGACCGTCTGTATCATGACCAACTTTTAATAACGCGTTTACAAGTTCTGACCTTTGAAAAATGGGCTGCGCCTCTATAGTCAGGATTTTCTTTTCAAGGTCATAACTGGCGTCTATTACTCCTATAACATTTTTGGCCGTGGTTTCGATTCGGTCTTTGCACATGTCACAAGCGCCACTTACTGGTATAGTAAGGTTCAATGTCTGTCCATTAATATCATTGATGTTCATGATAATGCATATTATAATGCACACCTTGAATAAATAGTTATACATATTTTAATAATTTGGTAAAATGATAAAACAATATTTCCGGTGAAAACAAGCCATTGGGGTATTAATGGACATATTTCACCCTATGAATAATGAATTATCTTACCTGTGGGGGGTTGATGATAGTGTAGTGGAAATCAAAAGAATGACATAAAACAGGAGAAATATTTCTTTCAGCAATAAGTTTTTCAATTAGTATAAATTCCGAATTACCCTGGAAATAAGGAATAAAAACTTTGAAACAACTAAAACATTTACATCCTTCGCCACAACAACCATCTTTGGTATCGTCATCATCTTTGTCATTGTTCTTGCAACAACTATGTTTTGGTGATTTCTGAACATCGGCATGGCACTCTTTAGCACTTTCAGTCTTTTTTACAAGCGCTATGTCGGGAGCACATACAGAGAGTGACTGCCCAAAAATAATAAATGCAAATATTAGCGCTATGTATTTCATATATCCTGCAAATATAATGGTTTTTTATGAATTAAATCAATGAGTCATTGTCAGGAACGGTAAGAAATCAGAATTTTAACATAAAATTGGGATGATTGGTTATTTTTGTGACAAAATTTACCTATGTTGACCTGGAATGATTTCGAAAAAGTTGAAATGCGTGTTGGTACGGTTATATCCGTAAGTGATTTTCCAAAGGCCAGAAATCCAGCATTTAAACTTACCATTGATTTTGGAGAATATGGCATTAAGAATAGTTCGGCGCAAATAACAGCAATATACAATAAAGAAGAATTGTTGGGAAGTCAAATTATTGCAGTCGTCAATTTCTCACCAAAGCAAATTGCAGATTTTATATCTGAATGTCTGGTTTTGGGAGTTGTCGGTGAAAAAAATGAAGTTACTCTACTTGTTCCGGAACGGCAGGTTACCAATGGGATGAGGATTGCGTAACTCACAATTTTGTAGTTACTTTACCTTTTTATACTTTTGAAGCTCATTATGAATGTTATTAAAATATTATGATTCACAAATTGTTAAAGCAGATTGACCACATTTTAATTTTCTTATTAGAACTCAAATACTAAATTTTTATGAAGAATTATAAATTGATCCTGATACACGCTCTGGTTGTTTTTTCATGTATTCAGTGTAAACCGGATCACCAAAAATCGACCGGCACTTTAAATCTCGAAAACCTGAAATGGCTTCAGGGTACCTGGATAACTGTAGACAGTTCCAGCATTGAAACCTGGGCATTCCAAAATAAAGAATGGATAGGTAATGTATATTCACCGGGTGATGGTAAAATCACTGAAAATTTAAGGATATTTAATGAAAAAGATGTCATATTATATGAAGCGACGGTGAAAACCCAAAACGAGGGCAAACCTATACGTTTTACACTTGAAGGTATGTCGACCGATAGCATTCAATTTGTAAATATGGATCACGATTATCCAAATCACATAGATTATTTTAAAATGTCAGACAGTACTTTGTTTTGTAATGTGTATGGACATAAAGACGAAGGCAAAGGTTTTGTCATGAAAAAACTCAAGGAAAGATAATACAATTAATGGCTGCAAAGACCTTTGTTGCTAAAGACAAAATATGCACGATCTCGATGTTTTATAAATTTCATTTCTGCTACATTTCCCTGGTTTTCCGGTTAATATTTTGAATAGATAAAAAAAAATATGAATGCCTATAAAGCAAATCTTATAAATGCACTCGCTCTGATGGTATTGAGTACATGGGAATACGTCAGTTCACTGACACCTCATATTTCAGACCTTCATCCAGTATTAATCGGAGTTGTATTGCTTGTATTAAATAATGGGATCCAGTATGAAATTAAAGGACAAAAGATTGCAGCGCTGGTTGTCACTGCAATTCTATTCATTATATTGATAAATCCACTTAAAGATGCGATGGGAAATACCAACAATGAATCTGTCTTTCGTATTGGGATAATGATGTTAACTTCATTTATGTCTTTAGTGTTTTTAATCAAAGGTTTATTTAGTGCCCGAGGCCAATATTTGAAAAAATAAAATCATCATGCTATGAAGACGGTTAAGCTTTTTTTTTTATGGGTCATTGTATCTTTTTCTTTTTTTTCCTGCAAGGCTCAGCAACCAAAGACGTTTAAGGAAGAATTTATACCGGCAGACACGACAGTCAGTATAACACAAAATAGTTTCTCCATAGATTATTTAATGGGGAAATTTGATCCGGCGACACACCCGGACTTTGTTGTAATTCCTGCCCTGTACAGGGATGAAGAGATAAGATATATTCGTAAAGACGTACTTGGTGCTTTTATAAAGATGTATGATGCTGCTGCACAACTAGGGATATATTTAAAAATAAGGTCAGCCACCAGAAACTTTGAAAACCAGAAACGAATCTGGGAAAATAAATGGACAGGAAGAACGATCCTTGAAGATAACGTAAATGCTGCAACTCAAATACATAATGACATTGACAGGGCAAAAAAAATTCTTCAGTTCAGTTCCATGCCGGGTTCTTCAAGACACCATTGGGGGACAGATATTGATATCAATTCATTTATCAATTCATGGTTTGAATCAGGAGAAGGCTTAAAACTTTATGAATGGATGAGTACCTATGCATCAAAATTTGGCTTTTGCCAGCCATACACAAAACAGGAAATAGGTGGAAGAACCGGATATTTTGAAGAAAAATGGCACTGGTCATATATGCCTGTTTCGGGTAAACTCACGGCTATGGCAACCGAACAGTTAACAAACCAAATGATTAGTGGCTTTTTAGGAGCTGAAACGGCAAAAGAAATAGATGTTGTAAAAAAATATATACTTGGTATCGGTCCCTCCTGTCTTCAATCAAAATAAACAGAATGGCAACCTACACTTCCCTTAAAGTTGATACTTCAGTAAAAGGTATCATTCTGCTGACTTTGCCCATAAGTATGGCCAAACTTATACCGGAATTGAATTATCTTATAAATGCTGCTTTTTTAGGACATTTGGGAAGTGTGGAACTTGCATTGGCCGGTATTACAGGCGTATACTTTCTGATTTTTTCGGCAATAGGTTACGGTCTTAATAATGCACTTTTGGCTATCATGTCAAGAAGGGCCGGAGAAAACAACAGAGATGAAATTTTCTCCACTCTTTGGCACGGTCTCATTATTGCTACAGGGTTGGCTGCAATATTTATCCTAATGACTTGGTTTTTTCTGCATCCTCTTATGATCTTCACCGGCATTGACCCGGAAGCAGCAAAAATTGCAGGAGACTTTCTGGATATTCGCATTTGCGGACTTTTTTTTCTGTACAGTCTTCAGATGCAGAATGCCTACCTCATAAGTCTGCAACAGACAAAATACCTTATCGTTATAGCAATTGTTCAGTCCGGGCTAAATATAATTCTTGATTATGGTTTGATATTCGGTCATTTTGGAATGCCTGAGATGGGTTTCAATGGAGCAGCATATGCATCGGTCCTATCGGAATTCATTGGAATGATCACCGTAACTTTGTTGATTCGGGTATTAAAAATCTCAAAAAGATTTCAAATAATACCTAAGTTAAAAATTTCTTTCAAAACACTGAAGCTGGTTTTTATCCAGGGATTTCCCCTGATGAGTCAGTATGCCGTCAGTACTGCTGCATGGTGGGTGTTTTTCATCTTTGTCAATAGAAATTATACCTATTCTGAACAGGCAGTTTCTCAGGCTATGCGAAATTTATTTGGTCTAAGCGGTGTATTTTCCTGGGCATTTGGTTCATCTGCCAACACGATCATAAGTAACCTTATCGGTCAGGGTCGTCAGGAGGAAATATTCACTATACTTAGAAAATTATGTATCATCAGCTTTACAGGAATGTTCTTTCTGGTGATTATTATTAATATCTTTCCTTCTTTATTTCTTGGCTTATACGGACAGGGTTCAAATTTTGTAAATTCCGGACTTGGACCACTACGGATAGTTAGTGTGGCAATGCTTGTACTTTGCATTGGTGTCATCTGGCTCAATGCTGTAGTGGCGACTGGTAAAACATCAGTGGTGTTTTGGATTGAATTTTCAGGAATTCTTGTATACCTGGTGTATGTTTGGGTTGTTATTGAATTGCTCGGAATGGATCTGGAAGCAGCATGGATGAGCGAATGGGTCTATTGGTTGCTACTTTTTGGATTAAGTTACTTATATCTCACATATGGAAAATGGAGGGAAGGCCTGGCTTATTATTAGATTATCAGAAATAGAAAGGTGTTTTTTAGGAAAATAAGGAGATGATACTTGCCTGAATGCTAAAACTTATTAATTTTGCACCCGCTAATGGACTTGTCATAAAGACAAACCGGTTAAGCAGGGCCTATAGCTCAGTTGGTTAGAGCACCTGACTCATAATCAGGTGGTCCCAGGTTCAAGTCCTGGTGGGCCCACCCACTTAAAGAATCCTTAATCTTAATTGATTAGGGATTTTTTGTTTTATGCGGCAATCAATGGATTTTGTACATAACAAAAAACAATACCTGCGAAGTCTTCTTAGGTACCTGTGAAGTCTTCTTAAGTACCTGCGAAGTCTTCTTAAGTACCTGTGAAGTCTTCTAAAGTACCTGCGAAGTCTTCTGAAGTACCTCAGGCTCAGTCTTCTTTTAAATTCATAATATCATTTCCAATATTGCAGTACAGGCATCTAAATTTATCACAATATGATGATTTTAGCTGAATCAGGGCCTGAGAATCAAAAGCTGAGGTAGATTCTATTTCAAGTTCATTCCACAAAGAAATGATGTTGTTTTTTTCAGATGGCAAATACTCAAGAATAGATATGGCTTTATAGATGTAGGATTCGTCAGCCATTAATTTTCCATAAGCAAACAACACCGGAGCAATAGCATTGATCAACAGCAAATCTATAAAATTACTTCCGGGGTTTTTGGCTTTGTCTGTGGTTACTACTCCAAATCTGTAGTGAGTATTCCAGTATTCACTGATGTCGGAAGCGATTATTTTTTTTATTACTGAAGCATTTTCTGCTTCTCTGATTTTACTGAACAGAAATTGCACATTATACATAAGACCTGCAAACTGGGCAATTCTGATAGTAGGAAAATTCATGGGTCTTAGTTTACTGAATTTCCAGGAGACTGAATCAATGGGTTTCAGACCATATTTCTTTTGCTGATATTGATATTCTGATTTCAGACCATTAAAATACGCATCTTTGTAATTGGCCATCAACATGCCCGCCTGTCCAAAAAACAAGGCATCCAGCGTCCGTCGTTTGTCTTTGTTTTTATAGATAATATTAAGAGGTAGACTTCTGGCAAGCTTTTCGAAAGGCTCAGTGTTTACTTTGCTTCCGAAGTATCTTGCAAGCATGATATACAGGGTTTCTTCCCAGTCATTCCCGGTAGACATATATATATCATTGACAAATGCTGATTTGTTACCCAGCCGTTCTACTGTCAGGTTATATTTCCAAAGATTTATTTTTTCTTTTTTGACACAAGAGATAAGTGACTGGCAGGGAATTTTATTTTGTGACTGAATAAGACCAAGGTAGTTATTCAGATATAATTTTGGAATTTTGCCTTTCAGTTCGAGTGTAGGAATGGGCTTATCGTCGGATCTGTATACTGTCTTATCTTCTTCATACACGACATGAAGTATCACGTTGTCATAAGCTTTGTCCTGGTGATGTTTATGTTTTTTCCAGTCAGAACTGAATACATGCATCTCTATATTTCCGGCCCAAATAGTATCTTCTAATTTTATTTTGCCATTGAAAAAATCCGGTCCGGCATCTAAGTTGTAGATACCAAAATCTAAAATCTCAAGGGGTCTTCCGTCGGTAGTAACATATCCGCCTATCGGCATTTTTTTTGTTCTCCATAAATAATGCAAAAATTCTTCTTTCAAGGGAGAATCAGTCATATCGCGTTCTTTTTAATATTTTGAATGTATAGTCAAAATCATTTTTTTCGTCTTTGTGATGTTTTTCTTCAGATAACACCTCCCATTCATTCATATTCAATTTCGGGAAAAAAACATCGCCATCAACATCAATATCAACTTCGGTAAGATAAACTTTATCACAAAGTTCCATTGTTTGGGCATAAATCTGCCCTCCTCCAATTATAAAAACTTCTGATTCCTTATTCTGATGTGCGATTTTCAATGCTTCGGGTATTGATTTGGCAACCAGACAACTGCTTGAAATAAAAAAAGGATCTCTTGTCACCACAATATTTGTTCTTTTGGGTAGTGGCTTGCCAATGGATGCATAACAATTTCTGCCCATAATGATGTGATGGTTCAACGTTGTCTTTTTAAAATATTGCAAATCGGCGGGTAAATACCAGGGTATTTCGTTTTGGTTGCCTATCACCCGATGATTAGCTGTAGCTACAATGCAGGAAATCGTCATATTCAGAATTTTATTTATAAAATGTAAATATAATGTGTTCAAATTTTGTTTTATAGTAGAATATTCAATTCTGAACGTCACAACCATATATCTCCGCAATAAATCCTACTTTTGTTTTTTTTACAATTTTAAAATTACTTGTGTCTGATCTGTTGAAGGTATTTAAATTTGTATTTATCGGACTTATTTTGTGGATCATTTATTCTCAGATGATACATGGATCCGGGCTGGAAGCACTCAGATCATCTCTTGAAGCGAACAGACAAAAATGGAACTATTCTTTTCTTATCATTTGTTTTGTCTTAATGCCATTAAACTGGATAATGGAATCAAAGAAATGGCAAATACTGATGTCCCCTCACACTGATATCCCTTTTATTAAAGCTTTAAAAACCGTTCTTGCCGGTATTGCGGTTGGTATTACTACTCCGGCCCGTATAGGTGAATACGGAGGAAGATTGCTCACGTCAGCACCGGATCAAAAGTTGCAGGTTGTCTCAGCTACACTTCTTGGCAGTATTGCTCAGAATCTTTGCAATGTTGTTGCAGGTTTAGTGTTTAGTTATTTTTTTCTTAAATCAGCTTTCAATGTTACTTATGGGAATAGTTTTACGTTTATAACTATCGTCACTTTACAGATTGTTTTATTTGTTATAGTGTATTATAATCTGCCAAAAGTGGCACATTTTATTGAAAAAATAATAGGAACTAAATATGCCGGGAAATACAGTTCGAAACTGAAGTCATTGCATCTTTATCAGTCAAAGTCCCTTCATTATGTGCTTATAATATCAGCTATTCGTTATAGTTTATATTTTACTCAATATGTATGTATGATGAAGTTTCTCGGCGTGGAAGCTACTATGCCGGAGCTTAGTGGGAGCATAGCAGGCATTTATCTTATACAAACAGGTATTCCGCTACCTGCTTTTCTAAGCATATTTGCAAGAGGGGAATTGGCTATTTTTGTATGGTCAGGATTGGGAGTAGATCAGGTGACAGCTTTGGTGGCCACTTTTGTATTGTGGTTTATAAATCTGATATTACCAGCTATGGCAGGATTAATGGTATTGTTTAATACGGATTTAGTAAAGTATTTTAACAAAAAACAAAACAATGAAAGTTCATTTTAAAAATAAAATATTGGCAGGCACAGTTTTGTGTCTCATTTTATCTCTGTTTACTGCTTTTACAATTCCTTTGACCAATGAAACGGTATTAAGAGGCAAAGGCAAAAGTAATGAAAATACTGTTTCTTTCAGGGGTGGTGAAAGACTAGTGTACAAACTATATTACAGTCTTGGAATTCTATGGCTCCCCGCGGGTGAAATTGAATTTTCGGTTACGGAAACAACAACGTCATACGAATTGAAAGCGATTGGGAAGACATACAGGAGCTATGAAAATATCTTTAAAGTAAACGACTATTTTTATTCGATGGTAAATAAACAGACTATGCTACCAAGTAATTTTGTAAGGATTGTGGAAGAAGGAAAATACAGACTTTATGATAGCATATCCTTTGATCAGGTTAGAAATGTTGCAGTGTCATATCATGGTAAAACCAAAGGAGAAGCCAAACACCAGTCACATACATTTAATGAGAGCATGCATGACCTGATGTCCAATATGTATAATCTGAGAAATTTTAAAACAGAAAATCTCAGAAAGGGAGACCAAATAAATTTACCTATATTTTTTGATAAAGAAGTATATCCCATCAGAATTAGTTATAGCGGTAAAGAAAAAAAAGAAGTTAAAGGTATGGGTGAATTTAATACAATAAAAATGATACCGGAAGTCATGGAGGGAAATGTGTTTAAAAAAGGAGATCTTATGACACTTTGGGTCTCTGATGATAAAAATAAAATACCGCTTATTATAGAGTCTCCTGTTTCCGTAGGGTCTGTTAAAGCGGTGCTGAAATCATATTCGGGGCTCAAATATGACCTGTCATCCAAAATAAAAGAGTAATAACCGGTTAATGTTGAAATTCTCTTTTTATCAGATTATTTTAATTGGTGCAATATTATTGGTATTCGGCACCGGAGTGTGGTTTTGGGCTAAAAAAAGTCTCTTTGCCAAAAGTACTGCGGAGAACACAACCATCATGCTCGAAAAAATAAAAACTGTCACTAAACTGATCAGTGTAGAAGGTCAGTTTTCTGAAATGTTTGACTATAAAGAGTCTTATGAATACGATTTCTTAAATCTTTTTAGTAAAAAAATAATTCTGCGGGTGACGGCAAAGGTGTCTGTTGGATATGATTTTGAAAAAGTAAATATTTCTGTTGATAGTATAAATAAGACCGTAACGCTCAACGAACTTCCACAACCGGAAGTACTTTCCATAGATCACGATTTGGATTATTATGATATAACCCAAGGGACTTTTAATAAGTTTACCACAGATGAGTATAATATGATCAATAAAAAAGCTAAAGAATCTATTGCTGCTAAAGCCAAAAGCAATGAT
>JACMLK010000122.1 GCA_014379665.1 Saprospiraceae bacterium
AAATATAATTCCACTTATATTTACCAAAAGAATATCGTTTTGGATATGGAAAGGAATTATTAATGGTAAAATGAATAAATTTTTTATATGTATCATAAGTTTATAGCCATACTGTTATTCACTGTATTTAGCCAGCATCTCGTCGTGGGTCAGCATAAAAATGACCTGATCAAGGTAGTACAGTTTTCCGGTATGGTATTTTATGAAGATGATAACGGTCAGCCTGCGCCTCTGCCATATACCAATGTAGCAGTGATGGGAACCAGCCGTGGGGCAGCGGCAGATATGGACGGTTTCTTTTCGTTTGTGGCATTAGCCGGTGAGACCGTTGTTTTTTCCAGAATAGGATTTAAAACAGTAGAGATAAAAATACCTGATACCCTGGTTTCTGACCAATACAAATGGATTCAGATCATGACTGAAGATAATATCCTGCTACCGGAAGCAATCATTATGCCCTGGCCAAGTAAAGAACACTTTAAACAGGAGTTTTTAGCCATTGACATTTCAGATGAATTGCGTGAAAATGCAGAAGTAAATCTGGCCGAAGAAAAAATGAAAGAGATACGTCATTCTGTCCCCGTAGATGGAAGGGAAACGACCAGCATTGTCATCAAACAACAGGCGACTGACTATGTATATACAGGTCAGACCAAACCTCAGAATATTTTCAATCCACTGGCATGGAAAAAATTTATTGATGCCTGGAGAAGAGGAGATTTCAAGAAAAAGGATAAAACTAAATAGTACATTTAATTAGTCATTTCATAAAATTCTCCTTTACCGTTTCTCAATGTCTAAGCATTCAAAATAGACTCAGGTTGTTTAATGGTGTATCCTAACTTAAATCTGATAAATTATGCGGGTAAATAATTAACTTTGCGCACCTAAGCATCGTCAGTACAATTTATGTTATGAAAATCACAGAATATATCGCAAAATCGAAAGGTGAAACTATGGTTTCGTTTGAGGTATTACCCCCTCTGAAAGGAGGAAGTATGGCAGATATATTTAATACTTTGGATCGGTTGATGGAATTTAAGCCACCTTTTATTGATGTCACCTATCATCGCGAAGAGTATGTGTATAATAAAAGACCAAGTGGATATTATGAAAAAACAGCTATCAGGAAACGACCGGGAACTGTTGGTATCTGTGCATCTATCATGCACAGGTACGGAATAGATGCTATCCCTCACCTAATTTGTGGTGGTTTTAGTGTGGAAGAAACGGAAAATGCACTCATCGATCTTAATTTCTTGGGTTTGAATAATGTGCTAGCGCTGAGAGGAGATGCACGTCAGTTTGAAGATAAATTTATTCCCGAGATAAATGGGCATAAATATGCAGTAGATCTCGTAAAACAGGTCAATGACATGAACCATGGTATTTATCTGGATTCAAATATTGAAAAGGGAACACCAACAGATTTTTGTATCGGTGTAGCCGGTTATCCTGAAAAACACTTTGAGGCTCCAAATTTTGCGGCTGACATAGAATATCTCAAACAAAAAATTGATGCAGGCGCCAGTTACATAGTCACTCAGATGTTTTTTGACAATAATAAATTTTTTGCATTCAGAGATGCCTGTGTGCAGGCCGGTATTCACGTACCGATCATACCCGGATTAAAACCGCTGACAAAAAAATATCAGCTTTCATCCATTCCCAGAAAGTTTTTTATCAATTTTCCGGACGATTTGGTCAGGTTAATTCAAAAAACAGACGAAAAGGACATTGGACAATTGGGCATAGAGTGGTCAATAGCTCAATGTAAAGAATTAAAGGCAGAAGGGGCACCTTGTCTTCATTTTTATACTATGGGCGATGTGGATACTACTTATAGAATTGTGGAAAAGATATAACGGGTTTATCAACAAATATATCATCAAGTCCAGATATGCATGGCTTCCAGTCTGATATCTTCTCCATAAAAATTTCTTGCCGTTTCTTCGAATGAAGTAGTATAATCAGATACATAAAACTGATCTTCTTTTTTTCGTTTGGGAGAAAGCATATTTTCTTTTTGCAATATGCTGATCACATCTTCTCTGACTACATCAGTTGAGTCCAGGATATCTATTTTGCCTCCATAAAATGTATTGATTTCATCTCTGATCAGCGGGTAGTGTGTGCATGCAAGCAATAATGCATCAATATCTTTCAAATCAGGGTGAGACAGATAATTCTCTATCACACTTTTGCTGATAGAACCCCGGTAGAATCCTTCTTCAATCATGGGTGCAAGTAAAGGGGTGGCAAGTTGATTGACACGGACTTTCTGATTGATAGTCTTTATTTTGTTTTTGTATATGGAGGAGTTAATGGTTGCCTTAGTGGCAATGACTCCCACGTTTTGATAGTTATGGCTGATGACAGCTTGTACAAGCGGATCTACTACATTGACAAAAAGGGCTTTCCCTTCAAAAAAGTCCAGTAACATGTCATAGGCTGCAGAAGAAGCAGAATTACACGCTATGATGATCATTTTACAGTGCTGCTCCAGCAAAAACTTACTTATCTTGAGGCTGTAATAACGGATTGCGTCTGCTGACTTATCACCATAGGGTAAGTGCACTGTATCACCAAAGTAGATCAGTTGTTCATTTGGCAGCGCATGATGAATAGCATTAGCTACTGTCAGGCCACCAATTCCACTATCAAATATTCCTATGGGTTGATCAGATGTTGGAAGCATTTGATCAAAGGCTGATACCAAGTTTAGCCTTGACTAACTTGGATGCATCAGAAGCCGGATCAGCATATAACACTACCCCAATACCCGAATCGAAAATATAAAGAAATCCATTTTCGGCAGCCACATCTTTTATGGCCTTATTTACTTTATCCTGTATTGGTTTGAGCAGCTCTTCACTTTTTTGATAAATTTTTTGCTGACTTGATTTTTCAAATTCACCCAATTGACCCTCTTCCAGTTTTAATGCAGCACCTTGCTTTTCAATTTCTATTGGAGCAAGTTCACCACTGGCCTGTTTTTTCTGCAGGTCCTGATATTTTGTCTGAAGACTCAGCACCATTTCCTGACCTTTTTTCTGAAACATTGTTTTCATCACTTCGATGTCAGAATTGGCTACTTTTACTTCAGGAAGTAAAGAAAAGATCTCCTGTGAGTTGATATAGCCAACCTTTTGGGCATTTAAAGATATAAATCCTGCAATGATGAGGATACATGTATTGAATAATTTGTTCATTTTATTATTAAGTTGATTTATGTTTAAAATTAGTTTGATTAATGGCAAAAGTAGGCCTAATTTTTAATATTTAATCTCTTTTTAAGATCTCCTGTTTTATCATATTCCGGATTGGTAAACAATAAGCCTGCCGATCCGCTTTTATCAAAAATGATATCAAATCCTCTGTCTGCTGCATATGATTCAATCGCTGCAAAGACTTTTTCCTGTATAGGGGACACCATTTCCTGTCTTTTTGTAAATAACTCACCTTCAGGACCAAATTTGTTTTTTTGCAATTCCCTGACCTCGGCTTCTTTTTTGACTATTTCTTCTTCTTTTTTTGCTTTATCTTCAGCACTTAAGAGCACCTGCTCAGCCTGGAATTTATTATAAAGACTTTTAACTTTGTCAAATTCCTGTGCGATTTGTTGTCTCCACTCAGCTGATATTTTGTCTAATTCTGTTTGAGCTGACTGATAATCAGGCAAAGAAGACAATATTTCATTTATATCGACCACCGCAATTTTTTGAGCGTAAGTATTAATGAACATGCCCAAAACTAAAGTGGCTGCTAACAGAATTTTTTTTGATTTCATTTTACTGGAATTAAAGGTGTTGTTTAAAAAATTTGCCAAAATTACAATTTTCTTGTTTGTTAATATGTATTAAGACAATTTCCCTTTATGAAAAGTTACCGATACCAGTTTCTTAAGGAATTGTTATATCTATATAACTGTCACATTATCAGTTAGATACTGCCAGACATAATTCCATTTGTCTTTACTATTTAACTATTGTTTAACGAGTGTTTATCCCTTTTTGGTATCAGGATCTTTTATTTTCCGGTTTGGAACCAAACTTTAATATTAAAATTACTTAAGTATCTAATTTTGTTATGGCAAAAAAATCAACGGTAAAACCTTACATTTGCCTCTCTGTTTACAACATTCCAGAAACTTTTGTCATAAATATTATATGATTCCATTCGTTATAAAAGGTTCAAAAATTGAAGTTTCCACACTTTATAAAAAGCAGAATGAAAATTGCTCTTTGGTCCTTAGTCCTGAAATAAAGAAGGAAATAGCTGAAAACCGTACATATCTCGAGACCAGGATATCTGAGCCGGAAGCAGTCATATACGGTATCAATACAGGTTTTGGCTCACTTTGCAATATAAAAATATCAGAAGAAAATCTTGAAAAATTGCAGGAGAATCTTGTGCTTTCTCATGCTTGCGGTATGGGTGATCAGGTACCTGAAAAAATTTGCAGGCTGATTCATTTACTGAAAATTATTAATCTGTCGCATGGACGATCAGGGGTAAGAACCGAATTAGTTGAAAAGCTTATTGAATTGTATAATGCAGGCATTACTCCTTTAATATTTCAACAGGGGTCACTCGGAGCTTCAGGAGATCTAGCTCCTTTGGCACATCTGAGTTTACCGCTGTTAGGTAAGGGAAAGGTGTATTATGAAGGGAAGATAACGGAAAGCGAAAAGGTGCTTAAAAGTGCAAACATAAAGTCTTTGAAATTAAAATCAAAGGAAGGTCTTGCCTTACTCAATGGCACTCAGTTTTCACTCGCATATGCCTGCATTATTGTAGCAGAAGCAAAAAGTATTTTTCATCTTGCCAATAGAATAGCTGCTTTATCAATGGACGCTTTTGTATGTGATATAGCACCTTTTGATCATTTAATTCATGACATCAGGCCTCATCCGGGTCAATTGATCACAGCAGCAGAAATCTATGAGTATCTGAAAGGAAGTCAAATCAGGAAGGCTACATTAGTTAGTATACAGGATCCATATTCATTCAGATGCGTACCACAGGTCCATGGTGCCAGTTATAGTGCTATTCTCCATGCCCTGGATGTCATCAATACGGAGATCAATTCAGTTACTGATAATCCGAATGTTTTTCACAGAGAAGATAAAATTCTTTCAGGAGGGAACTTTCATGCCCAGCCACTGGCTTTGATTCTGGATTATCTGGCTATAGCGCTTGCAGAATTGGGCAGCATTTCAGAAAGAAGGGTATATCAATTAATAAACGGCGACAGAGGATTACCTGATTTCCTTACACGACATCCCGGACTACATTCCGGATTTATGATTGCACAATACACTGCGGCTTCTATTGTCAGTCAAAATAAACAATATTGTACCCCTGCATCAGTGGATTCGATAGTATCCAGTAAAGGACAGGAAGACCATGTGAGCATGGCAGCCAACGCGGCTACCAAAGCATATCGCGTATTGAATAATATTAAATCCTTGCTGGCTATTGAATTATTGACCGCAGTACAGGCTTTTGAATTTCGGAGACCTGTACAGTCTTCAGTGCCTTTAGAACAAATGATGTCGGAAGTAAGGGAAATAATACCTTTCCTTGAAGAAGATAGGCTAATGCATGATGATTTTAAAAAAGCTGAAACATTGGTTGAAAAATGGATTGTACAAGGTGTATTATAATTTTTTGCTGTATTTCCTTTAATATTGTCCATCTTACTAATGGAACAACTGAACGTGACTGATCATTCAAACATGCTGCATTTGAATAAAATATGCTTAATTTTGTGACTGATTTTTAAGGACTCGGCTTAGCTAGTCTAAACTTAACCAACATGACTGAAGAACAAATATATAATCCTGTCAATAAAATCAGGATTGTAACTGCTGCCTCTCTATTTGACGGACACGATGCTGCCATTAACATCATGCGACGTATCATGCAGCGTTCCGGTGCTGAAATCATACATCTTGGACACAACAGGTCTGCACAGGAAATAGTGGAGACTGCTATTCAGGAAGATGTACAGGGGATAGCTATTACTTCATACCAGGGTGGGCATAATGAGTTTTTTAAATATATTTTTGATCTGTTAAAAGAGAAAGGTTGCGGTCATATCAGGGTATTCGGTGGCGGTGGCGGTACGATATTACCTTCTGAAATCAAAGATTTGCAGGATTACGGAATTGCCAGAATATATTCGCCTGACGATGGCCGTCATATGGGCTTACAGGGGATGATCAATGATTTGCTCAAACAATGCGATTTCCCTTTGGGTAATGAACTGAATGGTGAACTCAAAGCGATTAAGAATCAAAGTCCCCATGATATAGCAAGGGTAATATCTTCGCTTGAGAATTATCCTGAAAAACATCAGAATCTGCTCAAAGATATAAATCCTCAAGTGAAAAAAATACCAGTACTTGGCATCACAGGTACAGGAGGCTCGGGGAAATCCAGTATGGTAGATGAATTGGTAAGACGTTTTTTACTGGATTTCAAAGATAAAAAAATTGCTATTGTTTCTGTCGACCCGTCAAAACGCAAGACCGGTGGTGCCCTGCTTGGTGACCGGATTCGTATGAATGCCATCAACAATGATCGGGTGTATATGCGTTCACTGGCTACCAGACAATCCAATCTTGCGTTATCCAAATATGTACAGGGTGCCGTAAATGTCCTCAAAGCTGCCGGATTTGATCTTATCATCCTGGAGACATCAGGAATAGGTCAGTCAGATACAGAAATTGTAGATCATTCGGATGTGCCCATGTATA
>JACMLK010000123.1 GCA_014379665.1 Saprospiraceae bacterium
ACCCGTTGGGAGATAATGATTACTCATTGGGAGATAACGATTACTCGTTGGGAGATAACGATCATTCATTGGGAGATAACGATCACTCATTGAGAGATAACGAATACTCATTGGGAGATAACGATCACTCATTGAGAGATAACGATCACTCATTGAGAGATAACGATCACTCATTAGGAGATAACGATCACCCGTTGGGAGATAATGATTACTCATTGGGAGATAATGATTACTCATTGGGAGATAACGAGTACTCGTTGAGAGATATCGATCAATGGTTAGGAGCTATCAGTCATTTTTATAGGATAAATGGCGATGCTGATTTTATCCAATCAAATAAATACAGGGTCTTTTATGGAAATGATCAAATTTTTCTTTTTTCCATTCTTTAATGGTTTTTTGTCGAATATCTTCTGTCTCACCATTTATATCGCAGGCTATACATAACCTGGTATGATTTTGTAGTGACTCTATACAGGATTCAATCATGAAGATATTTCTGTAAGGAGTTTCCATAAATATCTGAGTCTGACCGGATTTCTGATTTTTTAATTCCAATGCCTTCAGCTCCTGTATCAATAATGGTTTTTTATTGGACAAATATCCGTTGAAAGCAAAGTTCTGACCATTCAATCCACTGGCCATCAATGCCATAAAAATGGAGGAAGGCCCTACAAGAGGCATGACCTTAACGCCATTTCTATGAGCCCAGTCTACGATCTCAGAACCCGGATCAGCAATACCCGGACATCCTGCTTCCGAAATAACCCCAACATCTTCACCATTCAAAGTATGTGCTAAAAAACTTTCATCTTCTTTTTTATTTTCAGTGATTTCATGGATGATCAATTGTGGAATGGGTACCGGATGCTTAGTAGATTTAATAAAGTGACGGGCTGTTTTAGCTTTTTCAACCATAAAAAAAGTGGTTTGGTGCAAAAATCTGATAGACTCTGCCGAAAGACTTTCTGTTTTTCCTTCTACTATCGGACAAGGAAAAAGTATAATTTTGCCTTTGGGTATCATCATTTTATTTTAACTCCCTTCGCAATATTTTACCAACGTTTGTTTTGGGAAGGTTGTCCCGGAATTCCACTTCTTTGGGTACTTTGTATCCGGTTAGATTTTCTTTACAGTAGCTGATGATTTCTTCTTTGCTCAAAGATTTGTCTTTTTTAACAATAAATACTTTTACGACTTCACCGGATTTTTCGTGCGGTATTCCTATTGCTGCAACTTCCAGCACCTTAGGATGAGTGGACACCACATTTTCGATTTCATTCGGAAACACATTAAATCCGCTAACCAATATCATATCTTTTTTTCGGTCAACGATAAAAAGATAGCCATCCTCGTCCAATCTTCCTATATCTCCTGTACAAAGCCATCCCTCCGGAGTAATTGCTGTAGTCGTTTCACCGGGTTGGTTATAATATCCTTTCATCACCTGAGGTCCTCTGCACTGTATTTCACCCACCTCATTTATTCCAAGGATCTTGTTCTTTTCGGATACTATCCTGATCTCTGTTGAAGAAACAGGAAGTCCTATACTTCCTTCTTTTCCGCTACCATCCAATGGATTGACGGATATGAGCGGTGATGACTCTGTCAAACCGTACCCTTCCGTGATGGGACATCCTGTCATCTCTTTCCATCGGTCTGCCACTTTTTTTTGTATGGCCATTCCACCACCTACAGTAATTTTAAGCGAAGAAAAGTCACATTCCCTGAATGTGTCGTGGTGGAGCAAGGCATTAAATAAAGTATTTAGTCCGGTCATTAAGCTGATCTTGTTACGATGGAATTCTTTGATGACGGATTTGAGGTCTCTGGCATTAGTGACCAATACCGTATGTGCCCCATAGCTCAACATGGCCAGACAATTGACCGTAAAAGCAAATATGTGATACATAGGCAATGGCGAAAGTGTGATTTCCTTTCCTTCTACCAGATCATTTTGCATCCATGTACGAATTTGTACCATATTGGCGATCAGATTTCTATTGGTTAACATAGCTCCTTTGGAAATACCTGTAGTTCCTCCGGTATATTGATGTATAATGACATCATCAGGGCGGTTTGTAAATTCCTTTACGGAAAACTTTTTACCTTCCTTAATGGAATGGCTTATGGTTACGGTATTGGAGAGTTGATATTTAGGAACCATTCTCTTTATGTGTCTTACGGCAAAATTGACCAATGTCCCTTTTACCGTTCCCAGCATTTCACCTACACTTGACAGGATGACTGTGTTTATTTTAGTTTTATCGATAATGGATTCCAGATTGGCTGCAAAGTTTTCAAGTATAATGATTGCTGTAACACCGCTGTCATTAAACTGAAACAACATTTCTCTTTGTGTATACAGAGGATTTGTATTGACAATAACGAGTCCGGCTTTCAATGCACCAAATACAGCAATCGGATATTGAAGGCAATTGGGCATCATAATGGCAATTCGCTCGCCGGGCATCAAGCCACGGGAATGTAGATAAGCAGCAAATCCTGTTGATTGCTTATCTACTTCACCATACGTGTGGGTGACCCCCATGCATTCAAAAGCAATATTTTTCCGGTATTTTTCGAAGCATTCTTTCAAAAAATCTACTAAGGTCTCATACCTGGTAGTGTCAATATTAGCAGGTATCCCGGGAGGATAATTTTTTAGCCAGGGTCTTTGCTCCATGATGTCTTGTTTTTGTGCCAGTCAAAGTTATATCATTTGAAGTTAAACACAAAATTTAACTGTTAGAATCATATTCCGGTTTTATGACACTTAACTTTAGAATTGGGATTTTGATTTTTTCTTCACTCGCTTCCTTTTAATTTGTTGTCAGAGTATTGTGTTGGAAAATAAAAATTCTGTGAGTCTGAGGGATAAAATATGAGTTGTTTATTTTACTTTTTCATATATATTTTTCGTACATTTGTTGTCTTAAATTAACAATCAAATACTCATGTCTAAAGAAAGAGAAGAAAAACTAAAAGCCCTGGCATTAACCATGGACAAACTGGACAAAACTTACGGAAAAGGTACCATCATGAAGTTGGGAGATAAACAGGTTGTCCAGGTCGAAACTATATCAACCGGTTCATTAAGTCTGGACATTGCATTAGGTATCAACGGTCTTCCAAAGGGAAGAATTGTGGAAATTTACGGACCTGAATCTTCAGGAAAGACCACCTTGGCGATACATGCGATCGCTGAATGTCAGAAACAGGGTGGTATCGCAGCATTCATTGACGCGGAACATGCTTTTGATAGATTTTATGCGGAACATTTAGGTGTGAATACGGAGGAGTTGCTGATATCTCAGCCGGATAACGGGGAGCAGGCGCTGGAAATTGCTGAAAATCTGATCAGATCAGGAGCGATAGATATCATTGTCATTGATTCAGTAGCTGCATTGGTTCCAAGAAGTGAGATTGAAGGCGAGATGGGAGACTCCAAGATGGGTCTACAGGCCAGATTGATGTCACAGGCACTCAGAAAACTTACCGCCACTATAGGAAGAACAGGATGTTGTTGTATTTTTATCAATCAGCTCCGCGAAAAGATTGGTGTTATGTTTGGAAACCCTGAGACCACTACTGGTGGAAATGCTTTAAAGTTTTATGCTTCCATCCGATTGGATATCCGCAAATCAGGTACAGCCATTAAAGACAAAGATGGTAATACCGTGGGAAATCCTGTCAAAGTAAAAGTAGTCAAAAATAAGATGGCTCCTCCATTCAGAATTGCAACCTTTGATATCATGTTTGGAGATGGAATATCAAAAACGGGCGAAATAGTCGATTTAGGAGTGGAGACCAACATCCTTCAGAAAAGTGGTTCATGGTTCAGCTATGAGGGTACAAAGATAGCGCAGGGCAGAGAAGGAGCCAAACAGTTCCTGGCGGATAATCCGGAAGTGTCTCTTGAAATCGAAAAGAAAATATTTGAAAAATATCAACCCGGAGTAATCAGTCCGGCTGAAGTAGAGGCAGGAGACGAGGAGTAAAGACTTGATCAGAATTAAAATTGTGGCTGCGAATGTCAGAACAGGGAAGGGTGATGTAATTTCACCCTTCCCTGTTTTATTTTCTGACTGCAACATGTAAAAGACTTAAGGTTATCTTCATTTTAATTTGGTGAAACATTGATAATCATCCCATTAAATCTATAAAAGGGCATATTTAAAATATATTTTTGAATAAAATGGTAAAAACACTTGCTGAATAATTTTTTATCATTACCTTTGTGTAGCTTTTACAATAAGTAAAACAATTTGGTTTCATTTGGTTAGGGTTGAGGTAATACAGTAGTGTTACCTCATTTTTTTTGTCCGCATTGAAGCAAATTGGTTAATAAGGGTCTGCTGAAAAAGTCAGATGTGCGTAATATACAAACCTGCTAACCGCTGATGTATAAAAATACTTCAAGGTGAAGAAGGTGAAGTAGATTTTGTGCATCTGACTTACAAAAATAAATATATGTCTAATGCATGCATATTGGAGAATTGGTTTAAATTTCTCCGCACACAATTGCTTATTAATTAACTTATTCACTTGATTTTCTTTTATTTTTGTGACTTTCTGCAGACCCTTATTTTATCCCGTGTTGAAAATAGATAAATATGATCTGATCATCGAATCCTGTGTGGAAACCCTGGAAGAAGCTATCCGTGCTTCTCAGCATGGTGCCTCACAACTCGAAATTTGCAGCCATCTTGATGTAGATGGGCTGACACCGGATACCTCATTACTTCGGGATATTCTGAAAGCGGTTGAGATTCCATGTAAGGTGATGATCAGACTCCGGTCCGGTGATTTTTATTATACCCGGGAAGAAATGAAAACTATGATGGACAGTATAGCTCAAATTAAAACCTATCCCATTGCGGGTATCGTATTCGGTGCCAATACAAAGGATACTAAAGGACAAATCATCCTCGATCTGTCTGCCATCCGGCAGGTATGTGAAGCCAGCTACCCCCTTCCGGTCACCATTCACAAAGCTATTGATCTGTGCAGTAACATATCTGATGAAGTGATCGATTTGAAGGACATCTCCAATGTAGGATTTGTATTATCTTCAGGAGGTGAAATTTCAGCACATTTGGGTGCAGATATGCTGATAAATATGCAGCAGAAAGCCGGTAACCATATACAAATCATTGCTGCCGGTAAAATATTGCCGGAAAATATATCATCTCTGGTTCACAAAACACGATTGCGTTACTTCCACGGCAGGAACATAATTTAAACCCATATAATTTTACTTTGCCCCGGCATAATTAGCTTCAAAAAATATCCTGTACCCCGCAGCTGATCGCTCACTGAGCATCTTTCTATAGTTTCTCTGTGAGACAGGCAGGACATCATAGCTTGCCTTAACACCTCCGGTATATGATTCTTTATCTGCTATGACTTTGTTGTAATATGCCATTGCCTTGGCTCCATTGTCAAACTTTCTTACAAGAATGATCTGAGAATTATCTGTAGTATTCAGACTGGCATCTCCCATTTGAAGACGTTCCGTTTTATAGTTTTGTTTATTGTATTCTGATATGGCCACTTTGAAATTGACGTGCTGAGTCTCATCCAGATCATAAGTTATGATCGCCACATAATGAACCTGGTCGTCTTCTTTCTGATAGATTTTATCTACTTCTTCTACACTCATGTTGTTGAATGCAGTTTTGTCCCCGCCAAGAAACCGCATTATTTCTTTTGCTTTGGATTGCTCAGGAGTATTTGGAAAAGCAATGATTACATTGTTTAATGCCTTTACATACTCGTCTTTACCATCCCGTGCACCCAGACACATGGCTCGCAATAAAGCCATTTTTGCAAGATACGGATTGTTTTCTTCAGATAAACGTGATACATTGTCCAAAGCATCCAACGCTTTCAAATATTCCCCCTTTTCATACAATGCATAAACGGCTTTGTAATATGCTTCAGGTTTATTCGGTTTGTTTCTGGTTTTTGAGAAATAATCCGGATCAGTAAGGATGGCCGTGTATTTCGAGTCAGGGTACTTCCTTACGATTTTGTTTTTGTATTCTTCAGCCTTCGTGGAATTGTTCAGATCAGTATAATCAAGATATAAATAAAAATAAGAATCAAGTTCATATGGAGTGGGGCCATATCTGGTGTGCATACCTTCAAGTGTTTCTGCCGATTTGGAAAAATTTTCTATTTTATCTCTGAATAATTTACCAAGCGTAAACATGGCTGACATTATTTTATCATTGGATTCCTGTTTTTTGATAGGATTATCAGGAAGTGTTTTGATAAATTTGTCGTATTCTTCTTTATTTACATTTTCGGTCTGGCCATCAGCTTCCGCTACTTTTTTCTCAGTCGATTCAGTATTGTTTCCATAAGCCTTACTGCTTCGTCTCCAATCATCAGCCAACGGTCTTGTACCCCAGATTTTTATAAATTCTTCTTTACCTTTCATTTTACCAGTCTTATTATATGCAAAAAAGTTACTGGTTCCAAAGTCAACATTTCCTGATATAGTGAGCTGTTTACTGATGAGCCCTGAATTTTTCCCAACCGGAGATTCAGGTTTTTTGTTTTTTTCAAGCCATTTGGGTATTACTTTTAATTGTTCATCTTCATTGAGCGTCACAAAATAAAGTAAGGTATCCTGATATCGTATTATTTCAATGTTTGATGCAATATCCTTTAGATTGGAGACATATTTCTGTATCTGGGCATATCTTGGATCGGAGCTTACAAATAGAGTTATCGTCGTGTCAAAATAGACTGATGCTTCAAGATATTTCTCTTTATTGTAAAACATATTAGCAATGTTGTAATATGCTTCTGCTTTAAGTTTTTGATCAGCATTGTTATTTGCAATGGATTTTTTAAAATAATCAATAGCATCATTAGTGTTATTCTGTGACACTTCTATTTCCGCCAAGGTAAAATAAATCTGATCTTTGAGCTGTACATTTTTATCTTCTTTGAGCATTTTTTTCAGATTATCCGTAACCTCTGATTTTGCTATTTTCCCTGTCATGATTCCATTTTTTGCAATGGCCAATTCAGACATAAACTCCATTTTGAAGTCTTTGGCATAATCTTTTGCATCGGAAAAATATTTTAATGCGGCAGTATTGTCATTCTCCAATTGGGAAATCTGACCGGCAATGTATGAATATCTTGCTTTTAATTGTTTGTCATCTTCGTCGTTTATGGCCTGTATTAATTTGGGGATGGCTTCGGCATATTTTTTCTGTTTGATATACAAATTGGCAAAAGTCGCAGGCAAATCTCCTTTTATATTATCATTAACAGCCGAGGTTTCCAGCTTTTTAAGCAGTATCTCGCTGGCATACCAGTTTTCCCTTTTTATATAGGTCTTGGCTAGCCATAGTATGCCTTCGCTATATGCAGTATTATCTTCTTGCGGTTTTACCGGTTCGGGTGTTTTGTATGTTTTTGTACTGTCTTTGTCCTTAGTAATCTCAGGTGATTTTACATTGCCGGACGTGTTAACTTTTGCGGTATTTTGTTTCGTTTCATTTCCAATGGAAATGATAGTATCTTTTACAGGGCTATTCTCATTTTTTGATTTAACGCTACCGGCTTTTTTCTTATTTTTTGCGTTCTCTTTTTTTTGTTTGTCACGTTCTTTTTTCTCTTTCTCTCGTTCTTTTTTCTCATTCTCGCGTTGTCTTTCTTTTTCTTTTCGCTCTTCTGCCTTAGTTTTTGCTTTTTCTTCTTTGATTTCTTTCTTTGCTTCTTTTTCTTTTTCTTTGATCTCTGCTTTATCCTTTTTTTCTTCCTCTTTTATTTTTTTTGCAGCTTTCCCTGTTGGTTTTTTACTTTTGTAGTTGCGGCCATATGGGTTGGACGGATTGAAGTCTTCCTGAAAATACTGGAGTGTTTCTTCGGCCGTTTCGTACTCATGCTTTAAATATTGAGCCTTGGCCATCATCACATAACAGTCATCCACCCATGCACTGGGTTCGTGTAATTGGGATACAGTGGTCACTTTTTCAATGATCTTATCCATATCCGCTTTAACCATTTTGGGATTATCTACCGAGACGAAATCTTCTACTTCCAGCAATTTGTTATAATCATCCACATTTGCAAGTCTCAGAGTTTTCATGCTTTCCTTCATGATCTCTTTGGCATTCCAGTATCCGTTATAAAATGCAGTAGTATTGTGATAAAATTTACCAAATTTGGACGTTTCGTTTTTCTTTTTCCTGGTTACGCAGGAAATAAACAACACGCTTATCACCAAAAGCACTAATGAAAACTTAAAATATTTTTTCAAAATATATTATAATTAAATTTAATATTTAATACGGAAGGCAAAGATAAT
>JACMLK010000011.1 GCA_014379665.1 Saprospiraceae bacterium
ACAGTTACATAGAGTCCAGTTTCCGTACCCAAAAATAAAAGGTTGGGATTTTTGATATCTTCTTTGATATTTCTGGCAAAAACCGGTATCTGATCATTGATAACGGATTTCCAGGTTTTGCCTGCATCGGTGGTTTTTACAACATATGGTTTCATATCACCTTTAGTATGTCCATCAAAGACAACATAAGCAGTATTTTTATCAAAATGGCTTGGCTCAATATAATACACCCAGGTATTGGCGGGAACGCCCGTAATATGTTCGGTTACATTTGTCCAGGTTATACCTCCATCTTTGGTTAGCTGAATATTTCCGTCATCTGTTCCAGCCCAAATGATATCTTTATCCAAAGGTGATTCATTGATGGTAAAGACCGTACAATGATTTTCAGCACCTGAATTGTCCGCACTGAGTCCCCCGGATTCTTCCTGAAGCTGTTTCTTCGGATCGTTTGTCGTAATATCCGGTGATAATTTACGCCATGTCTCTCCCATGTCTTCAGATACATGGACAAATTGACTTCCTACATATACCCTGTCCGGATAATGCAAACTTGTAGTTAATGGGGCATTCCAGTTAAATCTCAATTTTGGATCACCAGCTTCTGCATAAGGTTTAATCGTTTTAGATTGGCTTTTTCTGACATCTACTCTCCAGATATTTTCAGCACCCTGCATCTCAGAATACACGATATTCGGATTATTGGGATGTGGATACACCCTGAAACCATCTCCATATCCTACGGAAACCCAGTCACTGTTTTTGATGCCACCAACTTTTTTTGATGGTCCCGCCCATGACCCGTTATCCTGTAACCCACCATATACCCAAAATGGATTCTGATTATCTACTGATACGTGATAAAACTGTGAGACCGGCAATCCTTTTACCATTTCCCATATGGTACCCCCGTCCCATGATCTGTAAACACCACCATCTGTACCAACATACATAATCCTGCTATCTGCAGGATCAATCAGATAATCATGAAAATCAGAATGGATACCTGCACCTATGGTTCTGAAAGTATTACCACCATCTTTACTGATATATCCCTGAAGACCTGCCTTGAGAATGATGTCCGGGTTTTTAGGGTCGATGACAATTCGGGAGAAATAAAAAGGTCTGATGACAAGTTCAAAATCACCGTTGAGTTTACGCCAGTTGGCACCTGCATCTTCAGACTTGTACAATCCTTTTTCTTCATTTTTTTCACTTTCTATTGCTGCATAAAGTATGGAAGCATTGGAAGGGGCTACTGAGACCGCAATCCTTCCCAATTTGCCTGTAGGAAATCCCTGATGAATATTTTTCCAGGTCACACCGCCATCTGTGGTTTTATATAAACCGCTGTTCGATCCTCCAGAGTTAAAAGAAAATGCAGTCCTTCTGAATTCCCAGAAAGCTGCGTACATTATCTCAGGATTTGTGGGATCCATCACAAGTTCAGAACACCCGGTCATAGCATTGATATAAAATATCTTATTCCAGGTCACGCCACCATCTTTAGTTTTATAAATTCCCCTGTCTTCGCTATCTCCCCATAAAGCACCCAAAACCCCAACGATGACCTCATTAGAATTTTTGGGATTCACTATGATATTGCTGATACGCTCTGATTTGGCAAGTCCCATATTTATCCAGTTTTGGCCTCCATCTACACTTTTATATATGCCATCACCAATCGTAACACTATTCCTGGTCCAGGTCTCTCCCGTTCCTACCCATATAGTATTATCAGGATCATTGGGATCCAGTTCAATGGTACCTATACTTTGGGTATGCTTATCAAAAATCGGAATAAACGTGACGCCTGAATTATTGGATTTCCAGACACCTCCTCCTGCCGCACCTACATATAAAATTTTTGAATCTGTTGGATGCCCTTCCAGATCTGTTACCCTTCCACTCATCACCGCAGGTCCTATTTGTCTTGCCCTGAGGGCTCCGAATATTTCTTCACTTTTTAATGGAATTGGTTTTTGCCCGGATACATTGAATTGGAAACATAATGCAAAGATTAAAAAAGATATAGGCAACAATAATTTCATAAATGATTGGTTTAAGTCGTTGATGAAATAAAAAAGGTACCCTTAAAAGAGGATACCTTTTAAAATGGGTTATTTATTTTTCTTCCGGAAAAGCAAACTCCTTTTCGTCGATATCCACATTTAATTCAATTTTTTCTATGGCTACAGAAGCCTGTAGCTGACCATCAAATTTTTGGTTTAAAGTAAATGGAAGCATGACACCATTTACTTCCTGATAATCTGAAAAAACAGATTCTGAATTTAAACCTTTACCCTGACCTTTTTTTACAATAGATCTGGTCATGATAGGCACGAAATTTTCTTTATCAAAAAAGTACACAGTAGCGTTTTCTTCCTCTTTGCCGTCAATCATAATTGGCTTTTTAGTCAATTTAAGTTTGTGACAATCCGTACCTTCTACCGTTTCACTGCCTTCCATCATGACTGTATAACCCTTCTCCTTATAATGAAGAAACGGATCGGGAAAGTCTGCGTATTCCTGTTTTAAAATTTCTGAATCTTCGGTTTCCATTTTTTCCGCTTTCATTGTCATGAAGTTAGTCTGCCAACCGATGGTCCCGTCAAATGCAGGTTGTACTATGGTCAAACCCTGGAAGGTCAATGCAATTTTTGTTCTCATGGGTTTAAAAAGCATTACTGTTGGAAATTCCATTCCCTGAGCCTTGATTTTAGCAGTAGATTTCATTGAAGTGATCTTGCTCCAGGCATCTCTTCCGCCAGTATTTTCAAAATATTTATTGATAATTTCATCCGCTGACTGAGCTGATAAAAAATTGGCAATTAATGTAAAAACTAATAATACCACTGAATTTTTCATACTAATTTGTTGATTCTTTTTTGGTTAATAAATTTTAAGATATGGTTCAAAAATACAATTCCTTTTCGACATGTGTATTAATTATCGACAAACAAAATGAAATAGCAGACTATCTCAGATTAAGTAGGGTCTGTTGAAAAAGTCAGATATAAGAGCTGTGTTAAGAATTGATACACTAAGTATTAATTTAGCTACGAACTGCTGCCGACTTCATAGCAGATTATAGAAGTGATATAATGGTAAAAGAATACCTCAAAGTAAAGCAAATGAAGTACATTATATTTTATACTCAATTCCGCCTTTCTATAAATCAACAAATCCAATAAATCATTAAATCATTAAATCCAACAAATTCGCAATTTAGCAATTTAACAATTATGACATTCAACAGTTCCTAAGGATGTCAAAATAAGGTAGTTTGAATAATATTACCTTTACTTTCTATCCTTCGGAGCAGTTCCGGATCATTTTCTTTAACATGGTTCACCCGAGGGGATACTTCATATGCCTCCATTTGATCGTCCGGATATGGTATAAGCAACTGAAGGGCGTCCGCAGGTTTGACTTCCGGATCCAGCCAATGATGTTCATTTTCTTTTAACAGTATGGCTGGCATTCGATCATGTATCTTTTCCATCAGATAGTTGGGTCCACGGGTAATGATGGTAAAGCTTTGTACAACTTCCCCGTTAACCGGATCTTTCCAGTTATCCCAGAGACCGGCAACACCAAATATTGCCTGATCTCTGGCAACAATACGGTACGGAATTTTTTCCTTTCCATTTCTTTTCCACTCATAAAATCCATCCAAAGGAATAATGCATCTTCTGGATGGCAGACAATTTTTGAAAACCGGTTTTTCCACTAAGGTCTCAACTCTGGCGTTTATCATCTTTGAACCGATTCCTTTATCTTTTGCCCAAAATGGGATGAGTCCCCAACGAAAAATATGTATATGTTGCTGATCACCAGACGTAATAATAGGTTGATAATGAGTAGGAGCAATATTAAAATTAGGCAACGGATTGTATCTTTCCAATTCTTCAGAATAAAATGTAGCGTTAAATCTGGCTTCTATTTCTTTTTCCGTTTTAGTAAGTGATGATCTGCCACACATTGGATTTTATTTACGCTTAACAAAACTATCTATCCCCTTATTCTTTAATGATTCGGCTTCTTTTTTCGCTGTTGTCTCTGATGAAAATCGTGCAGCGATGACCGAATGAAACTCAGAAGTTGGAAAAATAATCACATCAGCTTTTGTATATCCCATCGTTTGAAGTTTTTTTACCATTTTATCAGCATTTATTTTCAATAAATAACTACCCGCCATCACCAAATAATCTCCACCATTACCTGAACTTGCACCGCGTGACGATGACTTCTTTGTGACTTGGTTTGGTTTTATTTCTTTTACCTCATCAATGATGTCAGATTTTGGCTTTTGGGCAGGTCTGTTCTCTGCTGTTTTTTTTGAATCAGAAGAAGTAGCAAGTGCTGTTTTTTTCTTTTCTTCCAATTCCTTGACTTTTGTGTCTACATCTGAATAATCAATGATGCCATCCACAATATCTTCGTTTGAAATTGGAGGACTGTCAGTCAACTGATTGGTATCAGATGGATAAACAGTAACAGAATCATAAGTGGTAGTGTCATTATTCGTAGTTTGGTCTTCGCCATTTAAATTTGTTTTGTAATAAGATTTTATAATGACAGAAACCAAAAAATATAGGATAAAGATAATCAAAGCATATATCCCTATTCTAATTAATCTACCCATAATTACATTTTAATAGAAGCTTGAAATTTAGTCAAATGTACAAAATTTTAATATATTGGTATTGAAAAACCTAAAAAGATAAAATTACTTCATCATTTAGTTTTATGGCCAATAATCAATCCTGACAATGGTATATTCTGTTCAAGCAACATCTGAAGTGGTTAATACTCCAATTTCAATCCATTTCGGATTTCCTCAATCGCTGTTTTCCATTCTGACTGTACTTTTTTGATCTCCTCAGGAGTTAAATTAGCGGCACTACCTCCATCATGATCATGATGGTGTCCTTCATGGTTATGATGCGTATGATCATGTGCCGCTCCGGGAATTTCAACCATATTGTATCGCCAGTTGAGGACCGTCGTTTTAAGCAACTTTAACGAATCAATATTCCGGGCATAAGCACCCTCGGCCAATCTGACATCCAGAATACTATCCACCTCAATGCCGATATGAATGGCTTCGTCCTGAATCCGGAGCGCTTCTGATAATATTTGATCGGATTGGGTTTGATTACCTGATGTATTTTTACATTGGATCAGACAACCGAGAAATCCAATGATCACAAAATAATTATAAAATTTCATTTGTTTTGATTTTTAATCTTGAACGTTGGTAAAACCAATTGCAAAATAAGAAAAAAACTTGTATGTTCTTATTTATAAAGGCAAGAATAATTTAAAGCAAAGAAGATGAATTACACTGTGCTCACAAACCCATCTGACCACTATTTGTAGACGAGCAGGTACTACAAAGTTAACAAATTTAACAACTTAGCGCTTCTGCAACTCAGCAATTTATCAAATCCGCAATTATCAGAACTTACACAAACGCATCCAGTGACTTTTCAATAATAGACAAAGCTTCCTGAATTTGCTCCCTGTTTATAACCAAAGGCGGTGCCAGTCTGATTTTATTTCCATGGGTGGGTTTCGCCAATAGACCATTGTCCCTGAATTCCATACAGATATTCCACGCAAGATCAGAGTCTTCATCCGAAGCGATCACAATTGCGTTTAGCAATCCTTTGCCTCTTACTAAGGTAATCAATCTGTTTCTTTCTGCTATTTCTTCTAAACCTGCTCGAAAAATAATACCCATGTTTTCTGCATTTTCGGCAAGGTTCTCCTCTATAACTACTTTGAGCGCTTCTATAGCCACAGCACAGGCTAAAGGATTTCCACCAAAAGTGGACCCGTGTTCACCGGGTTGAATGGTCAGCATGATCACATCATTGGCCAACACTGCGGATACCGGCATTACACCTCCTGAAAGTGCTTTACCCAGGATTAATATATCAGGTTTTAATTCAGTACTCATGTCACACTCATCTGCTGTATTGTTACAGTTTCCACATGATGCAAGTAGTTTTCCTGTTCGTGCTATGCCCGTTTGAATCTCATCAGCCACAAATAGTACATTATATTTCCGGCATAATGCCGCGACACCAGCCAGATATCCTTCATCAGGGACTACTACACCCGCTTCTCCCTGTATTGGTTCGACAATAAATCCTGCAATGTTAGGATCTGATTCCAGCGCTTTTTCCAAAGCATTAAGATCATTGTAAGGCACTGCATCGATACCCGGCATAAAAGGACCAAAGCCCATCTTTGCCGAAGGATCATTGGAAGCAGAAACTACGGATAAAGTACGTCCATGGAAATTATTTTTGGCAAAAAGAATGACGGCTTTATCTTTTTCGATACCTTTTACCTTATAACCCCATTTTCTAACAAGTTTCATGGCCGTTTCTACCGCTTCCACACCCGTATTCATCATCAAAACTTTGTCAAACCCAAACAGTTTGGCCATAAATTCTTCTGCTTCACCGAGTTTATCATTGTGGAATGCCCGTGAAGTCAAAGTTAGTTTTTCAGCCTGAGTTTTTAGTGCATTTATTATCCTGGGATGACAATGTCCCTGATTAACTGCTGAATAAGCCGAAAGGAAATCAAAATATCTTTTGCCATCCACGTCCCATACAAAAACCCCTTCTCCCCTTTCAATGACTACAGGTAAGGGATGATAATTATGTGCACCGTATTTACTTTCTTTATCAATGAAGGTCTGAGCTTTTAATGATTCGAGTGTGATGGAAGTAGACATGGCATAATGAATTTAATAAAAAAAACTTATTTGCACGGCAAAGTTAATCAGATAATCCATAAATTATCAAAATAAATAATAAATTTGACTTATTATTCATAATATTTGTGTCATATTTCATTTTTAATCAACATAAAAAACAAATTATTACTAAAATGAATAACGAAATAGCTATACAAAACATCGATGACTTTGATATTAAAATACTTCAGCATCTTGAATCAGACGGACGTATGGCATTTTCAGTCATTGCCCAGGAAATAGGTATTTCCAATTCCATGGTCCACCAGCGTGTCAGCAAACTCACTGAACAAGGTATATTAAAAGGCATCAAACCAGTGCTTGATGAAAAAAAAATCGGATACGACTGGGCTTCTTTCACCGGATTAACACTCGACAAAGATCATAATTCTGTACGTATCATCGAGGCATTGAAGGCCATTCCTGAGGTCACAGAATGTTATTATATTACCGGTGCCTTCACCCTGTTTATCAGGATTATTGCTAAAAACCACGAACACATGCGTCGGATATTATATGAGCAGATTGACAATATTCCGGGAATTGCAAAAACAGATTCATTTATGGAACTGGGATGTGCTTTCAGGCGTAATGTGGGATTGTAATTTTTGAGCATGCTTAAAAGGCTCATTATAACTCATGATGTAAATCATATCTGAAACTGTTTTTTCATTTTACTTTTGCCACAGTTTCAATTCATCATACCTGTGAAAACCATCATTGAGCCATTCAGGATTAAAATCCGTCGAACCGATCCGGTTCAATATCGAAGCATACAAAAATTGGGTTTAAAAAACGATTGTTATAAAGCCTTTCTGCTTCATTAAGAAAAACTCCCTTTCAATTCAGGCATCATTTTTGATATTATAATTAATTATAATATATTAAATATTTCAATCGCTATAATAATCAATCAAAATTTAAAGCCTGATATTATGAAAATCAATTCACTAATACCATTATCACTTTTTCTAATCATCATTCTATTTGAAGCATCTTCCTGTAGCCCTTCTGCCAGTAACAGACGTACAAGCAGATATTCAAGTGCAGAAAAAAGAGAAAAAACTTCTACATCAAAAGCTACTGTAAATAAAAAATATGCTTATCATAGTAAGTCTTCAGAAAAAACACTTAAACCTTTAAAAGTGGATATTACCAGAGATGAAATTGTTTTAAGTGCTATTAGGTATACAGGCAGAGATTATAAACCGGGAGGAAAGTCACCTGATACAGGTTTTGACTGCAGTGGATTCACAAGTTTCATTTTTAATCAGCACGGGATTCCGGTTTCCGGCTCATCTGACCAACAGGCAAAATTAGGCAAACCAAAATCTAAAGAAAACCTGCTTCCCGGTGATCTTGTGTTTTTCGGAAATGAAGAACGTATTTCTCATGTGGGTATAGTAGCCAGCAATAAGTCAGACGAAATGGAGATTGTTCATTCCACCACCTCTGCCGGGGTGAAAATTGATAACATCTCACACTCAGACTACTGGCAATCAAGATTTCTTTTTGGTGTTGACATCATTTCAAAATAAAAGGTTAATGTCAGCAACTTAAACTTCAAAAATGAAGTTTATTGATCGCTGGCCATTATCTTTACCTTTTAATATTGTAATTCCAATATGTTAAATTTAATTTTATTTGGTCCACCAGGTTCAGGCAAGGGAACACAGGCAGAAAAACTGATTGAAAAATACAGCATCCTTCATATTTCCACCGGTGACCTTTTCAGATATGAGATGGGAAGCAATACACTACTTGGACTGAAAGCCAAAGAGTACATGTCCAGAGGCCAACTGGTTCCTGATGAAGTAACGATTGGCATGCTCAAAAACAAGGTAAATGCCAATCCTGATGCGAAGGGAATTATATTTGACGGTTTTCCACGTACTATAGCTCAGGCTGTAGCCCTGGATGACTTTCTTGCAGAAAAAGATACACAGGTCACTGCTTTGATCGCTCTTGATGTGCCGGAAGATGAAATTGTCTTCAGATTGCTCAAAAGAGGGAAGACTTCAGGCAGAACCGATGATAACGATGAGACCATCATCAGAAACCGTATTGATGTGTATAAAAACGAAACATCTCCGGTCTTTGACTATTATGCCGCGCATAAAAAATCCAGATTAATATCAGGTATGGGAAGCATTGATATTATTTTTGAAAGATTAGTATCGGTTATAGATGAGATGAACTGACACTTATATTTATTAGTATCACCCCAATAATTTAGGGAACGTGGCCGAACAGAATTTTGTAGATTATGTAAAGATCTGTTGCAGATCAGGTGCAGGAGGTGCAGGTTCATCACATTTTTTCCGTGACAAAATGAATAGCATGGGTGGTCCTGACGGAGGGGATGGCGGCAGAGGTGGACACATCATTTTAAAAGGAAATTCAAATGTCTGGACGCTTCTTGCCCTGAAATACAAAAAACATGTCATCGCCACTCCCGGTACACCGGGTTCTGGCAACCAATCTACCGGTTCGAGCGGAAAGGACATCATTCTGGAAGTACCTTTGGGAACAGTGGCTAAAGATTTTGAAACAGGGGTCACAGATTTTGAAATCACCTTACATGATGAAACAAGGATACTTGCCAAAGGTGGAAGAGGAGGTCTGGGCAATGCCCATTTCAAATCATCCACCAATCAGACACCGGAATATTCGCAACCCGGTGAAAACGGGGAAGAAGTATGGAAAATACTTGAATTAAAAGTATTGGCTGATGTAGGTCTGGTAGGATTTCCCAATGCCGGCAAATCCAGTCTGCTTGCTGCCGTTTCTGCCGCCAAACCCGAGATTGCAAGCTATCCCTTTACAACCCTTATTCCAAATCTTGGAATCGTTAAATACAGGAATCACAAATCCTTTATCATGGCTGATATTCCCGGAATCATAGAAAAGGCCCATGAAGGTAAAGGACTGGGACTTAGATTTTTGCGTCACATAGAAAGAAATTCCGTGCTTTTGTTTATGGTTCCTGTAGATACAGATGATATCAGCAAAGAATATGACATCCTCCTCAATGAACTCAAAATGTACAATCCCGAACTGGTAGATAAACCAAGGTTTTTGGCCATCACCAAATCAGACCTGGTGGATGACGAACTTCTCGCAATGATTAAAAAAGAGATCAAAGTGGATATTCCATATTATTTTATTTCATCGGTAGCTCAGAAAGGGCTGATGGAACTCAAAGATGCCCTTTGGATGACCATGAATAAAACCGGAGAATTGTAAGTAATATAAAGTAGTAATTCTTCTTACAGCTTTTGTCGTATGAAAGCCATACACATCAACAGGTGTGTTTTAAAGCATTCTTCTCTCTAAGCAATCTCTCAACTTATAAGTTTTTGCATATACTGCAGAAGTAGCCTTACACCATAAGCAGTAGCAGTCCTCATTTTGGCAAATTCGCTATCTGTAAACGCCATCCCGGCAATATCAAGATGCGCCCACTTCTGATGTTCAGAAATAAAAAACTCCAGAAATTTGGCAGCAGTGATAGCTCCTGCAACAGGTTTGCCACTCAGATTTTTTATGTCGGCTATGTCAGACTGCATGTCCGCCAGATAGTCTTCCCACAGCGGTAATCGCCAGACTCTTTCGTTGACTTCGTCACCGGCGACGGTCAGATCATGTGCCATTTCATCACTGTGTGTGAATAATCCGGCCGCAGCATTTCCCAAAGTAGCGATACAACTACCAGTCAGCGTGGCCAAATCAATAATATATTCGGGATCAAAATGTTTTTTGATATAACTTAACCCATCTGCGAGAACTAACCGTCCTTCAGCGTCGGTATCAATCACTTCAATTGATTTACCACTATAGGAACTAATCACATCACCTGGTCTGAGACTTTTGGCATCCACGCTGTTCTCAGCTGAAGGTACGATTCCTACCAGATGGATATCCAGTTTCAACCTGGCTGCCAGCTCGAGGGCACCTATCACGGCACCGGCACCCGCCATATCACTTTTCATATATCCCATATTGGCAGCCGGTTTTATAGACAGACCGCCGGAGTCAAAACTGATACCTTTACCTACCAGACCAAGTTTTGGAGATTTGGATTTGCTGCCTTTTGGTTTATACTCCATAATGATAAATACAGGCGGATGGTTACTCCCCTGCCCCACTGCCAATAAAGCGTCCATACCCATTTTTTTCAACTCTGCAGCCTCCAGTACCTTTACATTATACCCATATTTTTTACCCGACTTCAATGCATGCTGACCAATAAAAGCCGGGAATTTAATGTTGGATGGCTGATCTACCAGATTCATTACCGACATCTGGGTGTCCACGACTTTTGCAAAGTCTTCAGCTAACGATTGCCTTGATTTTGGAACTACAAGATTGATTTCGGGCTCCACATATTTGTTGCCATTGGTCTTGTATATACCGTGATTGATCATACCCATGGTCAAACCAATCACCGCATTTTTAAGTTCGTCGTCACTGAGATGATCCCCGATTACATCAAGTATCATGTTGCTTTTTGACCTTTGCTGAAAAACAAAACTCCGAAATAAAGTATACATTTTACTTGCTTCCTTTGGTTCACCCAAACCAAGTATGTGTATCCGCTTTTTATTTTCAGGGTGCAAAAAACTGATCAATTCTCTGGAAGCTCCGGTATGTTCAGCATCATAACCAAGGCCTGAATATTTCCGGATTACAGACTGGTCTACCCCATCCTTTGGAAAGGTGATCAGCACATTGTTGGCTTTTTTAGAGGTGGCAGATTTTATATGTAAAGACATGTGTAGATTAATTTTTATTATAGTACAACCATTTCAGGGCGAGCGGAAACTGTTCACCCCAATGTATTTCTTTATGTTGACCGGTTGGGTTATGTGAAAAAATGATATCAAAGTCTTCAAACCTTCTTTTTTGCTGCAATATATTTTCCAGCTTCAATACCTGTCCGTAATGATTGGCACTTTCCATTCCTCCCGCGTACAGATAAATATCTGTAGGTCCGGACGGCTGGTATTC
>JACMLK010000124.1 GCA_014379665.1 Saprospiraceae bacterium
AATGCTGACAAAAGGTCAGCACCGTTCAATCACCTTGGCTAAAATTAAATTTGCTCGCTTTCGCTCAAACATGAAAATTTAATCATACTCTTAAATGAAGATCAAAGGTATACATTTTTTAGTTGAAAGTTGAAAAGTTGAAAGTGGAAAGTTGAAAGTGAAAAGATGAAAGATGTAAGATGAAAGTTGAAAGTGGAATGCGGAATGCGGAATGCGGAATGCGGAATGCGGAAAGTGGAATGCGGAATGCGGAATGCGGAATGCGGAAAGTTGAAAAGCTGGAAAGAGATGTCACCATTGTCATTTAAGCTATTTTGTGCAATTTGGTATGCACACTAATTTAATGATGTAAATTTCATACTGCATTTCACCAATCAGACTTGATTTTGGACTATATTTGAGCGATATTAACAACAGATCCAGTTTTAAAGATTTTAATATTGAAATTAAAAATTGACCTGATGACAAGATGGTTAAACGCTTTTATGATTTTTAATTCATTTCTGACCTACGGACAATCAGATTTTGCATACCAAAAACCTGATGACACCATTCTATCATTGGCTGATGCAAAACCTGCTCCGGCGATGAGACTCGATGCCAATGCGACTATAGGCATTATGCTTTACCGAAATGCTTATAAGAGTATTGAGGAGCTTGCCGCACCTGAAATGAAACTAGCAGGACTTCGGATCAATCCAAACACCAATTCCCCCGGCAGGGTAACTTATTATTATGAATTCAAAATTCTTGATGTAATTACTCAGGAGGAGTTTAAGGTGGAAGGGCTACCGGCAGAAGCCAGTCTGTCCAATTTTGTATGGTCAAATGATCAGACAATGATGGCTTTTACAAATACAGTAAAGGACGGTGTTGAGTTGTGGTTACTTGATGTATTGGAAAAAAAAGTGGTAAAACTTACAAATGCCCGCTTGAATTTTAATATCAGTAGTAGCTTAGTTTGGGCTAAAGACGACAAAAGTATATTGACCACAACACTTTTGAATAATCGCATTCCTCTAATTGATACCAGATCATCTATACCTTCAGGTCCTGTGATTTCTGAAAATGACGGACAGAAGGCTCAAAACAGAACATATCAGGATCTATTGAAAAATCCATATGATGAACATAATTTTGAACAATTGGTAACTTCAGAGATTTCAAAGATTGATCTTAATGGTAATGTTTCCTTATTTAGAAAAGCTGCCATGTATACCGGAATGAATTTTTCGCCCGATGGCAATTACCTGCTGACTTATGAAATAAAACGCCCGTTTTCGTACATAGTGACCTATGACAGATTTCCAACGGACATAAACATTCTGGATAAAAACGGTAATTATATACAAACATTTTTGAAAATACCACTTACAGAAGAATTACCTAAAGGATTTATGGCTGTTCGTAAAGGACCCCGAAATATCCAGTGGAGGGCAGATAAACCTGCCACATTATACTGGACAGAAGCATTGGATGGAGGAGATCCTGCAGTGGAAGTACCAAACAGAGATGTGGTGTATGCTTTGGATGCTCCCTTTGAAGGACAAAAGAAATTAATTGCAAAAACCAAAGAAAGATATGCAGGCATACAATGGGGGAATGATCATGTGGCCATTCTCAATGAAAGGTGGTGGAATACGAGAAATGTAAGAGTTCTTGTAATTGATCCTTCTGACCCGAATAAACCTCCCCGGCTATTTAATGAGAGAAATGAACAGGACAATTATGCTGATCCGGGAGATTTTGTTACCAAAAGAAATCAATACCAATTGAATACTTTGGATATCCAGGATAATCAAATCTTTATGATTGGTGATGGATTTACTTCACTTGGCAAATTTCCTTTTATTGATCAATATCACTTGGCAGATTTTGCAAAAAAAAGGATATATCAATGTAAGGAAGAGAATCGACTGGAGCATGTGATTTCAGCTATCAATGCAAAAAAGGGTATTTATCTGACGCGACTTGAGTCTAAAAATGAATATCCAAATTTTTATATTAGGAATGTTCATCAGAACACTTTAAAACCTATAACTAATCACGCTAACCCTTTCAAAATACTGGATAGTGCGCATAAAGAAGTGATAAAATATTCCCGACCAGATGGAGTGGAGTTATCAGCTACCTTATACCTCCCGGTAGGTTATGACCGGGGAAATAAAAAAAGATTACCGATGATTATGTGGGCTTATCCCACAGAATTCAAAGATAAGGCCAGCGCCGGACAGGTTACTTCAAACGCCAATGAGTTTACATTTCCTTTTTACGGATCCCCTTTGTACTGGTTGAATAAAGGATACGTGGTATTGGATGACGCCTCATTTCCAATTGTTGGTGAAGGTAAAACTGAACCAAATGATACATTTATTCCACAATTGGTGGCTAATGCCAAAGCCGCTATTGATGCGGTGGATAGTCTAGGGTACATAGACAGATCAAAAGTAGCAGTTGGCGGACATTCTTATGGTGCCTTCATGACAGCTAATTTACTGACACACTCAAATTTATTTGCTGCGGGTATAGCCCGAAGCGGTGCATATAACAGGAGTCTGACACCTTTTGGTTTTCAATCTGAAGAAAGAAATTACTGGGAAGCTCCTGAGGTGTATGATAATATGTCCCCATTTCAACATGCTGATAAAATGAAATCACCTCTTTTATTGATCCATGGGGAAGATGATAATAATTCAGGTACCTTTCCTATGCAAAGCGACCGGTATTTCAATGCTCTGAAAGGGTTGGGTGCGACTACCAGGTTGGTCATTTTACCAAAAGAAAGTCATGGGTATGTAGCCAGAGAGTCCATCCTTCACATGCTTTGGGAACAGGATCAATGGTTGGACAAATACGTTAAAAACAGGGTGACAACGGTCAGACCCTAATTTAGAGATGTTATTGATAATCAGAAATATTTTTGATGTTTAGCATTTTTGTAGTAAAGTTCAATAAATTGTATACTTATAATTAAATCATTCATGTCCAAATCATTTTATAACATCGTTTTCATACTGTTTATTATTTCAACAGGAATGGGTTCGGTGGTTTCACAAAAAAATTTGTTAAAAAGCGGACCTATGCTTGGCCCGGTAACTTTGAGGGATGTGACGTTGTGGGTACAGACTACTACTGATGCTTCTGTTTATTTTACCTACAGGGTGAAAGGGAGTAAAAACAAATATGTTAAAAGTGAAACGGTGCAGGCCTTAAAAAATGATGCTTATACCGTTCAGATCCATATTTCCGGTCTTACACCGGGCACGACCTATGAATATAAGACTAATATCAATGATAAAGAAGTCTCCCGTCCATATACTACAGAATTTACTACTCAATCGCAATGGCAATACAGAACGGATCCGCCTGATTTTACATTTATAGCCGGTTCGTGTTTTTATATCAATGACACTTCATACGACAGGCCCGGAAATCCGTATGGAGGTGATTATAATGTTGTCAATGAAATGTATAAATCCAGACCCGATCTGATGGTTTGGTTGGGTGACAATATTTATCTGCGTGAAGGAGATTTTGAGAGCCGATCCGGAATTTATTACAGGCATACACATACAAGGTCATTACCCGAATTACAACCTTTTCTGTCTTCTATTCCTCAATATGCTATCTGGGATGACCATGATTACGGTTCTAATGATTCTGATTGGACTTATCCTTTAAAAAACCATTCACTCGATGCATTTAAGGACTTCTGGCCATCGGAAACCTATGGTGCCGGAGGTACAGATGGCGTAACTAATAGTTTTGTATGGAATGACTGTCAGTTTTTTATGCTGGATGACAGGTGGTATCGGACAGCAAATCTTAATTACGGTAGTATTCTTGGTGAAGTACAAAAATACTGGTTGAAAGAAACCCTCTTATCCAGTAGAGCTACTTTTAAATTTATTGCTGTTGGCGGACAGTTTCTGAGTGATTTTGCCGGTTTTGAAAATTTTGCAAATTATAAAGCAGAAAGAGAAGAAATCATTAACTTTCTGGATGAAAACAATATCAAAGGGGTGGTTTTTTTGACCGGAGACCGGCATCATTCAGAAATCACAAAACTGAAAACAAAAAAAGGAAATGTATTTTATGATGTGACATCATCAGCCATAACATCTACTACTTATGACCATAGCAACGAAATAAATTCGCTTCGGGTCAAAGGCAGTATGGTTTCAGAGCGAAATTTTGGGGTGTTTTCTGTGAAAGGTAATCAGGATAAAAGGAGCTTAGCAGTCACTTTTAAAAATGTTACCGGAAAAGAGGTGTATCAATATGATTTTGAATTTTAATTCAATTTAATTAAATTTTGGCGGGAATGAGGTTAAGATTAACCATATTAGTTTTTTTAAGTTATGTATCAATTTATAGCCAAACGACTATTTTTACAGATGTTGGCGACAGTTACAATAACATTGATATAACAGTTGTTGACAATTACGGGCCTGTAGACATTTCAAATTGTACTTCTGTTAGATTTTCTATGGATTTTAGCTTTAGTGAGCCTTGGATGGGTTTTGGCAATATGGATTCAAGCGATGAATGTCCGTTTGGCATACCTCCTTGTGCGGGAAATCCCGCTATGCCGAATACCGGTGGTTGTAATAGTTGTTGGGATTTTATGTTTATTGAAGTCTTATTTGATGGCTCTTTAGTGTATTCTGAACTTATCGGAGGTGCTGGGGAAACCCGCCAAATCGGAACCTTAAGCTGGATCGGATGTACTAATAATGCGGCAAATGCAACAATTAGGATTTCCAATCAAAATTGGGCAGGAGATGAAACCAATACCTTTACTAATATTGTGCTGGAATGTTGGGATGCGAATCCAACCGCTGCAGACAATTCCCCCATTTGCCAGGGTGATGTTCTCACTTTAACCGGAACCATCAGTGTGCCGGGAGATGCATCAAGCTGGATATGGACAGGAATGGGCACCGGTATGATTGTCTCACCTTCATCTTTGATAACAATGGTTAATAATGTTTCAAATGGTGATATTTATACCCTGACAGTTACGGATGACAATAATTGTACAGCTTCTGATCAGGTTACGGCGGTGGTTAACCCTCTCCAGGATGCTACCATCACATTCAATGATTTTTGTGCTGGCACTCCAAACGGTCCGACAGGAATTATTACTCCTGGTGGAACATTTTCATTTAATCCAAATCCGGGAGGTGGAGTCACTATTAATCCTGTGACAGGTGTTATTTCCAACGAGGTTGGTGGTGCCACCTATACTGTCCAATATACTACCCCTGGTCCTTGTTCCGGAATGTTTTTGGAAATGGTTTCTATATTACCACAGGAAATTGCCACTTTTAACTTTTTAGATTTTTGTGTTGGATCCCCCAACGGACCATCAGGCATCATTTCACCCGGAGGAGTATTCACATTCAATCCGATACCAGGAGATGGAGCAAGTATAAATTCTTCAACAGGGATCATCACAAATCCGGTAGGAGGTTCGATGTATACTATTCAATATGTTACACCAGGTGTATGTCCGGGTACACATATTGAAGTTGTCATGGTGACCAATAACATAACCCCCTCTTTAGGAGCATTTGGACCTTACTGTACATCCACAGCGCCTGTGGCTTTGCCAACAGTACAGAATGGCATTTCAGGTAACTGGTCAGGGCCAGGTATTGTCGGTAATCAATTTTCCCCGGTAGTAGCCGGGGTAGGAATACATTCCGTTCTTTTCACCCCAAATGCAGGTCAATGTGCCAATACCAACACTACTTCAATTGAAGTCATAGCAAATCCAACAGGCAATCTTTCAGGTGCCCCGATACTATGTCCCGGGCAGTGTGGTGAAGTGATGTTTAATTTTTCAGGCGGATCAGGAACATTCAATATAAATTTGAATGTGTCTGCCGGGTTTTTTAATTTGAATATTCCTGTACCCGGCGTAACTAATTCCACTGTGCTTACTTTATGTTTGTCAAATGGAATACCTTTTGACCCGGCAACCAATACAGTAAATATACCCACTTTTGTGCCACCGGGCAATTATTCTCTTACATTATTTCTCATATTTATCATATCCCTCTTCTCCACTATGTCTTCTAATTCTTAAAACTTGCTTGCCCGCTAAGGTATCGCCGGCCGTTCTACTAAGACTACCCTTGTCTTAATCTATCTTTACTATTTAAAGTACTCTAAGAACCTTCATAAAATGTTAAATAGTCGGTGCCACAAGGTCAGGAACCGTTCGGTGTGCGAGCGGTGCAAAAGCATGAATAAGACGTGT